>CAMOUE010000116.1 GCA_946626265.1 uncultured Eggerthellaceae bacterium
ATCGCAAGCTCGGCCGCGAGCTCGGCATATTCATGATGGACGAGATGGCCGGCGTCGGTCTGCCGCTCTACTTGCCGAAGGGCGCGCGCATCATCCGCACGATGCAGGAATGGCTGCGCAAGGAGCTGTACCGCCGAGGCTACGAGGAGGTCATCACGCCGCATATCTACAAGGCGGACGTGTGGAAGACCTCAGGCCATTACGACTTCTACCACGAGAACATGTACTTCTTCAACATCAACGAGGGTACGGACGAGCAGCCCCGTTACAGCGAGTACGGCGTGAAGCCCATGAACTGCCCGGGCCACGTCATGCTGTACCGCAACGACGTGCACTCGTATCGTGACCTGCCCGTGCGCTTCTTCGAGTTCGGCACGGTGTACCGCCACGAGATGAGCGGCGTCGTGCACGGCCTTATGCGCGCCCGAGGGTTCACGCAGGACGATGCGCACGTGTTCTGCCGCGAGGACCAGGTCGTCGACGAGGTGCTCGCCATCCTCGACTTGGCCGACAACATCATGAAGGAGTTCGGCTTCGAGTACGAGGCCGAGATCTCGACGCGTCCGGCGAAGTCAATCGGCACCGACGCCATGTGGGAGTTCGCGGAAGGCGCGCTCAAGGAGGCCATCGAGCGCCGCGGCATCAAGTACGAGATCAATCCCGGCGACGGCGCGTTCTACGGTCCCAAGATCGACATCAAGGTCAAGGACGCCATCGGGCGCATGTGGCAGTGCTCGACGGTGCAGGTCGACTTCAACCTTCCCGAGCGTTTCGGGCTCACCTACCGTACGGCAGACAACGGCGAGGCGCGTCCGTTCATGTTGCACCGCGCGCTGTTCGGATCGATCGAGCGTTTCCTCGGCATTCTCATAGAGCATTACTCCGGCGCGCTGCCGCTATGGCTCTCCCCGGTGCAGGCCGTCATCCTGCCTATCGCCGACAGGCATAAGGATGCGGCTTTCGAGCTGGCGGACAAGCTCGTGAAAGCCGGTGGCCGCGTCGAGGTGTACGAGCAGAACGAGCCCATGCGCGTGAAGATCGCGAAAGCGCAGTCCCAGAAGGTCCCGTACATGATCGTCCTCGGCGACAAGGAAGTCGAAGAGGGAACCATTTCCGTCCGCGATCGTTTCGAGGGGGACCAGGGGTCCTGGCCCGTCCAGAAGATGGTCGACCTGCTCGCGGACGCGGTAGTGTAACCGAACCCGTCATCTGCGGTGCCTATGCGCCGCAGATGACGGAACCGTGACATTTTGATATAAAGCAATTAAATTGTGTACAATATAAAAAATGAACCTATTGATGGGAGGTCAATATGGCTGAAATGATATCTGCAGCCGATTTCCAGACGAAAGTCCTCGAGTCGGGCGAGCCGGTTCTCGTCGATTTCTTCGCAACGTGGTGCGGGCCGTGCAAGATGATGGCCCCCGTCATCGACGAGGTCGCCTCCGAAATGGAGGGCAAGGCGAAAGTCTACAAGCTCGATATCGACGAATCGCCCGAAATCGCCCAGCGTTATGGCATCATGAGCGTTCCCACGTTCATCGTGTTCAAAAACGGCCAGCCTGCCAAGCAGACCCTCGGCGGGCAGCCGAAGCAGGGAATTGTCGCCCTGTTCGACTAAGCTCGACGCGATTCTTGAGGAAGAGGCGCCCGTTCGCGGGCGCCTCTTTTGTTGTTCCATTCGAAGTGCTTTCAGGTTGGCATGCAAGTACTTCCTTGAGTCCTGTTCGGCGGGAAAGGATGTCCGATCTGCTAAAAGGCCGCGTCGATGCGGATTGCATCGACGCAGGGCGGTCATGTTGCTGCGTTCGGTATCCTGCGGGCCGTTCTGCGTCAGAACCTAAAAACTCCGCAGCATGCAACGCGCGGGCGCATGTGGTGTGTTCACGCCGGGTGCGTGCGTCTTTATGAGGGCACGGTTAATCACAAGTCGTCTCTCTGAACTATTAATGTATAAGAATAGAAATAGCAAAAAAGATTACAGAACGAGAATAAATGAAACGAAGAATGATATATAATCCAAAATAGACGCATGAAAGAATAAATGCGGAATTGCCATTTCGCGGCAGTAGGCAGTTGCCCGGAAGAAGGCAGTCGTCCGACATGCGGTAGTTACACGACGAGTGGAGGAGGATCGAGATGTTCAGTTTTGATTCGCGGATACCTTCGCGGTTCGCGAAGGTATGGGTTGTTGCAGCTTTGTGCTGCTTGGCTGCACTATGCATGGTTGCATGCTCGAGCGGGGGAAGCTCGTCGAGCGCCGCATCCGCGTCGTCCGCGTCGAGCACGGCATCTGCAGCGTCATCGTCGGCGGAATCTCAAGGAGCCGGCGAAACCAAATCGTTCACCGATTCCGCAGGACGAAGCGTTACGGTGCCGGCGAATGTGGAGCGCGTGGCGGTATCGGGCCCGGTGTCGCAGATGTGCATGCTCACGTTCGCTCCCGACATGCTGGTAGGCCTGTCCAACGAGCTTTCCGCATCCGAGATGAAGTACCTCGGCGAGCAGTACGGCTCGCTTGACGTGTTCGGGCAGATATACGGCGGCAAGGGCGATTTCAACAAGGAAGCGGTAGCGCATGCCGACCCGCAGGTGATCATCGACATCGGCGAGGCGAAGTCGAGCATCGTGGAGGACATGGACGAGATCCAGACGGCAACGGGCATACCGTGCGTGCATATCGAGGCGTCGTTCGACAGCTATGCGGACGCCTACAAGATGCTCGGCGAGCTGCTCGGCCGGGAAGAGCGTGCCAAGGAACTCTCCGATTACTGCACCGACGCATACAAGACGACAACCGATGCGATCGCGGGCATCTCCGATGACGAGAAAGTGAAGGTCGCCTACCTGCTCGGCGACGCCGGCCTGAACGGCATGGCCAAAGGCTCGTTCCAAGCGACCGTCGTCGACAGGGTTGCCGACAACGTCGTGGAAGTCGAGAAAGCGGGCGGTTCCGGCTTGGGTAGTGAAATCGGATTCGAGCAGGTCGCGCTTTGGGACCCGGCGATGATCGTGTTTGCTCCCGGCAGCATCTACTCGACCGCGGGTGACGATTCCACATGGCAGACACTTTCAGCAATACAGTCGGGAAACTACTTCGAGGTGCCCGGCGAGCCGTACAACTGGATTTCGTCGCCTCCGGGAATCAACCAGGTGCTCGGTTACCAGTGGTTCGCGCGCTTGTGCTACCCGGACAAGTTCTCGGATAGCATGCAGGATGTCGTCAAACAGTACTACAAGACCCTGTACGGCTACGAACTGACCGATGACGAGTGCGACGCCCTCCTGGCGAACTCCTCTCCGAAGAACTAGATGGAAGCAGTGCCGGCCTTGCCTCGTCTTCTTGGTGGGGCCGGCTCGTCTTGCGGGCGGCGATAATGACGTGACCGCGCAATTTGGGGCATATGACGCATAACAGGACAGACGCGATGGGACCGGGAAAAGGGTCCGAGATTCACGCACGAAAGAACAGGCGGGCGAACGCGATCCTCGTCGCCCTCGGCGTCATCGTGGTAGCGCTCGCCATCTTCTCGTTCCTTGTGGGCCGCTATCCAATAAGCCCTGACAAGGTCGTTTGCATGCTCGCAGGGCAAATCGCGCCGATCGACGCGTTCTGGACAGATCAGGAGGCGACGATATTCTTCAACGTGCGTTTGCCGCGCGTGGTGCTCGCGCTGCTCGTCGGATGCTGCCTCGCATCTGCGGGCGCTGCGTACCAGGGCACGTTCCAGAACCCGCTCGTCTCGCCTGATATCCTCGGCGCCTCCCAAGGCGCGGCGTTCGGCGCGGCAGTCGCCATCCTCCTCGGCCTCGGAAGCTTCGGCATATCGGCACTTGCGTTCGGGTTCGCGATTCTCACCGTCATGCTCGTCGTCGCGGTGGCGCAGGCAGCGCGTGGCAACCAGGTCCTCACGGTCGTGCTCGCGGGAGTCATGGTCAGCTCGCTGTTTTCTGCAGGCGTGTCGTTCACGAAGCTCATCGCCGACCCGACCGATCAGCTTCCCGCCATCACCTACTGGCTCATGGGGAGCCTCACTGGGGCGAAACCCGCGGATATCACGCTCGCGGCCCCGCCTATGGCATTCGGGCTGATCGCGCTGTACGTGTTGCGTTGGCGTATCAACATCCTGACGATGGGCGACGAGGAAGCCTCGACCATGGGCGTCAACACGAAGCGCCTGCGCATGGTGATAATCATCGCCGCGACGCTTGTCACGGCTGCGAGCGTCGCCGTGACCGGCATGATCGGGTGGGTCGGTCTTGTCATCCCGCATCTGTCGCGGATGCTCATCGGAAGCGATCACCGGAAGCTCATGCCCGCGAGCATGTTGATGGGAGCGGGGTTCCTGTTGCTGGTCGATGACGTATCGCGCCTGCTCACGACCGCGGAGATCCCAATCGGCATCCTCACGGCGTTCATCGGCGCGCCTTTCTTCCTCTACCTCATAACACGGGAGGGCAGGAAATGAGCGTCAAGATCGAGAACCTGAGTTTTTCCTACGGCTCCCATGAGGTGCTTCGCGACATCTCGATCGACGTCGAGGAGGGCACGCTCGTGAACGTGCTGGGCCCGAACGGCACTGGCAAGTCGACGCTGTTCCGCTGCATATTGGGGCTGAACCGCAATTACACGGGGTCGATAATCGTGAACGGCAAGGACATACGCACGCTCAGCATCCGCGAACGGGCGCGCGAGATGGCGTTCATACCCCAGTCGCACAAGCCCGTGTACGACTACGCCGTGCTCGACGTGGTGCTCATGAGCTCGGGCGCGGGGGCGGGCGCGTTCTTCTCGCCGAAGAAATCGCATGTGGACCGTGCTTACGAAGCGCTCGAGCGCGTGGGAATCGGGTTTCTGGCCGATCGGCCCTACACGCGCATTTCCGGCGGCGAGCAGCAGCTCGTGCTCATCGCGCGCGCGTTGGCGCAGAACGCGAGCACCATCATCATGGACGAGCCTACTTCGGCGCTCGATTACGGCAACACCGTGCGCGTCCTGTCGTGCGTGCGGCAGCTTTCCGAAGAGGGCTTGACGATTATCCAGTCCACGCATCAGCCGGATCAGGCCTTCCTATATGCGGACAAGACGCTCGTCCTCCACGAGGGCCATGTCCTGGCGTACGGCACGCCCAAGGAAACCATCACCGAAGGGCTCATCGGCAAGATATACGGCGTCGAGGTAGAGGTGAATTCGCTATACGACGACAAGGTGCGCGTATGCGTGCCGACTCGCGAGCTCGCGCGCAGGTGAGGTCGGTGCGCCCGGGTCACGCGTCTACGGGAGCGCGGTTCGTCAACTGCCCTGCGTCGGTATCGCGGACAGGGCGGTTTCTCGGCGAGGACGCGCAAGCCAGGACCGCTTCGAGCGATTCGTCGTTCGGGGCGATCAAGGCGCGTTCTCCCCATGATTCGAAACGTCCGTCCAGGAAGGGGAGGAGCGATTCGCGAACGACGACGATCGCGTGGGCATACGAGCCCGTCGGACCTGCATCCAGGACGGCGAGCGCCATCGTGAGCCCGCCACCGCGTTCGAGTTCGAGTCTCCCGAGCTCGTCTACGACGAGGACGCCCGGCTTCGTCGCCGCATCTTCGGGCTGAAGATCGGCCTTCGCGTCGCGGGATGCGAGCAACGAGGAGAAATGCCCGTTCACGCATTCGATCGCATCATCGGAGATGTGCCAGCTCAATTTTGCCTGCGCGCTTTGCGCATGGGGGTCGAAGAGGTTCTCCTCCAAGGCGATATCGGCCCGGCGCGCGAAGGTGAGACGCTCGTGCGATGGGAGCAGGACGTTGTCGATTCCGAGTTTCTCGAATCCGTTCGCGTCCACGTTGGGGTTCGGCCGCCCCATGCCACGACGGTCCGCCCAGACGCCAGGTGCCAGCACGCCGAAGACGGCGATCCCTTGGCTTTCGAGCGATTCGATGACGTGTTCGAGCCAGCGGGTTTTTCCGGTTTGAACGTTGCCCGTCAAGACGAAGAGCATGCCGTCTCCTTACTGTTTTATTGCTGGGCGCCGGCCAGCCTCCCCACGAGCACGCGGGGTCTGCCGGCGAGGTCGTCGACGACGCGAACGTCTCGGAAACCAGATGCGAGAGCTTCCTCGGAAGCGGAGTCGAGGCATGTTTCATGCAGCTCGAAGGCAAACGCCCCTTCGGGTTTCAAGGCGATTGAGCACCAGTCGAGGAGACGGCGGAACACGTCGAGACCGTCCGACCCCCCGTCGAGGGCGAGGCTCGGTTCGTGTTCGGCGACTTCGTGGGGGATGTCCGCGAGCACGTCCGTGGGCACGTAAGGCGGGTTGGAGACCACGAGGTCGAATCGTCCGAGCAGATTTGCGTCGATGCCCGCTCCCAAGTCGCATGCGAGCACGTCCACGCGCTCGCCGAGTCCGAGCGATTCGACGTTCTCGCGTGCGAGGTCCACTGCCTCGCTCGCGATGTCGGTGGCGATGACGCGCGCGAGCGGGTGCTCGTAGGCGATGGAGCACGCGATGCAACCGCTTCCCGTGCAAATGTCGGCTACGAGCAGCTCGCTGCGCTGCGAGGGTTGCTCATGCAGGGCGGTGCCGTCATCCACATCGGAAACCCCGCCGAGCTCTGCGTACTGGTGGATGAGCTCGGCGTCGAGCTCGTCTTGGGGCTTCGGCGGCGCGGGGAGCATGCCGAGCGCTTCGCTCACGAGCAATTCGGTTTCGGGTCGCGGGATGAGCACGCCCTCGCGTACGGCGAGCGTGACGTGGCGGAATCCCACGGCGCCCGTTATGTACTGCAGCGGCTCGCCGCCCCCGCGCCTGCGCGTCCAGTCGCGCAGCACCGCGCGCTCCTCGGGGGTGAGCGGGCGGTCGAATTCAATGAAGAGCTGCATGCGCGAAAGCCCGAGCGCTTCTGCCACGAGCCACTGCGCGGACAGCCGCGGGTTCTCGTCCCCGTGCTTGGCGAGGTATCTCTCGATCCACTCGAGGATTCGCTTCACGGTCCAGATATCTTCTTCCATGACCCCTTCTCCCGGCGGCGAGCCCCTCCACCTGCCGAGCCCCGCGCGCCCGAGTCATCTGAGCCTGCGAAGAGCGCAGGCGAAGCGGGAGCGAGGACTGTCCGAGCGCCCGAAGGGCGCGAGTTCCGCAGCTGCTTCGCCGAAGCGATGAGCGTTTAGGCGAAGTGGTTCGGATGC
>CAMOUE010000117.1 GCA_946626265.1 uncultured Eggerthellaceae bacterium
CCAGCATCATCTGCCCGACACGCCGATGGTCGCCGTGTTCGACACGTCGTTCTACCAGTCGCTTCCGCCGAAGGCCTACATGTACCCGCTCCCGTACGAGCTGTACGAGAAGTACGCGATAAGGAAGTACGGAGCCCACGGTACGTCGCACCGCTACATCGCGGAACGCGCGGCCGACTTCCTCGACGAGGACCTGCGCGACCTGAAGCTCATCACATGCCATCTCGGCAACGGGTGCTCCATCACGGCAGTCGACCACGGCATCGCCGTCGACACCTCGATGGGCATGACGCCCCTCGAC
This sequence comes from uncultured Eggerthellaceae bacterium, assembly GCA_946626265.1. GTDB lineage: Bacteria > Actinomycetota > Coriobacteriia > Coriobacteriales > Eggerthellaceae > UBA9715. The sequence goes on from CAMOUE010000117.1 coordinate 302, forward strand.
GGACTGATGATGGGAACGCGCTGCGGCTCGATCGACCCCGCCATCGTGACGTACGTCATGGACAAGGAGGGGCTCACGACCGGCGAGATGAACGACCTGCTGAACAAGAAGTCGGGTCTCCTGGGCGTGTCCGGCATCAGCAACGACCTCCGCAGCGTCGACGAGCAGGCGGAACACGGCAACGAGCGCGCGCTGCTCGCCTACGAGATGTACTCGAATTCCGCGAAGAAGTTCATCGGCCAGTACATCGCCGTCATGGGCGGCGTCGACTGCATCGTGCTCACGGGCGGCGTCGGCGAGAACAGCGCGAAGATGCGGCGCATGATCTTCGCCGGCATGCAGACCATGGGCATCATCCTCGACGAGGAGCGCAACCGTTCCGGAGCGCGCGAGCGCGAGATCTCGTCGGACCGCTCCGAAGTGCTGATCGTCATCATCCCGACGGACGAGGAGCTCATGATCGCACGCGACACGTACGAGCTCGTCCACGACCTGATCGCCGATCCCGACATCGACTACGATCCCGACCTGTTCTATTTCTAGGCGTAGAGCGCAAACAAAAAGGCGGCCGCCCGAGGGCGGCCGCTCCGTTTTCCTGGCGAGCAGGACTTCTAGCCGTTGTTCTGCGCCTGAACGCACGTGATGGCGACGACGCCGTAGATGTCGTCTGCGGTGCAGCCGCGCGAAAGGTCGTTCACGGGAGCGGCGATGCCCTGCGTGATCGGGCCGTACGCCTCAGCCTTCGCGAGGCGCTGGACGAGCTTGTAGCCGATGTTGCCCGCATCGAGATCGGGGAAAACGAGGACGTTCGCGTGGCCGGCGACGCTCGAGTCGGGCGCCTTGGACGCGCCGATCTCGGGGATGATGGCAGCGTCGAGCTGTAGCTCGCCGTCGAGCGCGAGCTCGGGCGCGAGCTCTTTCGCGATGGCGGTCGCCTCGACGACCTTCGCCGCGTCGTCGTTTCTGGCCGAGCCGTGCGAGGAATGCGAGAGCAGCGCCACGGCGGGCTCTTCGCCGACGAGCGACTTGAACGAGGCGGCCGAGGACACGGCGATGTTCGCGAGGCGCGTGGCGTCGGGCTGCACCTCGAGGCCGCAGTCCGAGAACACGAACGTGCCGTTCGCTCCCAGGTCGCAATCGGGCACGACCATGACGAAGAACGCGCTGACGAGCGCGGCGCCCGGTGCGGTCTTGAGGATCTGGAGGCTCGGGCGCAGCACGTCGCCCGTCGCGTGGCAGGCACCTGCGACCATGCCGTCGGCGACGCCTTCCTTCACGAGCATGACGCCGTAGTACAGCACGTCGTCGAGTTTCTCGAGTGCTTGCTCGGGGGTCATGCCCTTGTGCTTGCGGATCTCGAAGAGGCGCTCTGCGAGCCGCTCGCGCTCAGGGCTCGTCTTCGGGTCGATGATGCGCGCGGATGCGAGGTCGTGCCCGCTTTTCGCGATTTCGTCCGGATCGCCGAGCACGATTATGTCGGCGATGCCGTCGGCAAGGATGCGCTCGGCTGCTTCGAGCGTCCGAGGATCGTCGCCTTCGGGCAAGACGATGGTCTTCTTCGAAGACTTGGCCCGTGCGACGATGCTGTTCAAAAATGCGCTCATGGAACCTCCCGTTTCATATCTAATAGATGCGTTTTTCCCGTATTTGCATCGTAAGGCATGGCAATTATCCGTGGTTGAATAAAAATGGTCTCTGGCTCTTTCTGAAGGGGAGTCGGTAACTCGGGGGAAGAGGAGCATACGTGAAGACGATCACGTTCGCGGTGCCGTGCTACAACTCTGCGGAATACATGGACAAGTGCATTGAGTCACTCCTCGCATGCGATGACGGCAGGGGAGACATCGAGATCCTCATCGTCGACGACGGCTCCACGAAGGACGACACGGCGGCCAAGGCGGACGAGTGGCACGAGCGCTACCCCCGAAGCGTCTACGCCATCCACAAGGAGAACGGCGGGCACGGCTCGGCCGTGAACGTCGGGCTCGAGAACGCCCGCGGGCGCTACTTCAAGGTCGTCGACTCGGACGACTGGCTCGATGCGGACGCCATGGCGCAGATAATGCCGTACCTGCGCAAGCAGAGCGAGCTGCGCGATGCGACCGACCTCGTGATCGGAAACTACGTCTACGAGAAGGTCTACGAGGGGACGAGCACGACGATCAGCTACACGAACGTGTTCCCGACCGACCGGGAGTTCACGTGGGACGACATCGGCCGTTTCAAGCCGAGCCAGTACCTGCTCATGCATTCGGTCATATACCGCACGGAGCTCTTGCGCGACATCAACCTCAAGCTTCCCGAGCACTGCTTCTACGTCGACAACATCTTCGTGTACGTCCCGCTCCCGACCGTCTATTCCATCAGGTACTTCGACGTCGACATGTACCGCTACTTCATCGGTCGCGAAGGCCAGTCCGTCAACGAGGAGACCATGATGAAGCGCATCGACCAGCAGCTTAGAATCACGCGCGTCATGATCGACAGCATCGATTTGGACACGGACGTCGTGCAGAAGAAGCTCGAGCGCTACATGGAGAACTACCTGTCCATGATGATGTGCATATGCTCGATCTTCCTGCGCATGATCAACACGGACGAAGCCGAGCAGAAGCGCAAGCAGATCTGGAGCTACTTGCTCGAGAAGCGTCCGAACGTGTATACGCGCATCAGACGAAACATCTTGAACGTCGGCACGAACGTCCCGACCGAGATGGGCCGTCGCCTCGGTATTGCCGGCTACCGCACCGCGCAGAAGATCTTCAAGTTCAACTAGCGGACGGTTGTCCGCCACCTCGGGCGTGCGATGAGGTAGTATCACTTCTTGAAAACTACTTGCGATTCGCATCGGCTAGAGGTTCAAGTGAAACAGACATTCGATGTTACGGGAATGACGTGCGCAGCATGCTCGGCCCGCGTCGACAAGGCGGCGCGCTCGGTCGAAGGCGTGAACGACGTCGTCGTGAACTTGCTCAAGAACAGCATGGACGTCGACTTCGAAGGCGGCCCGGACGTCGTCGCCGCGATTTCCGGTGCCGTTGAGAAGGCGGGCTACGGCGCGTATCCCCGGGTGAACGACACCGCCGGCACCTCCGGGGCAACTCCGGGCTCGTCGTCGCAGGGATCTCCGCGCTCTGAGAACGTGGCTGCGAGGGAGGCCGCCGCCGTCAAGCGACGCCTTGTGATCTCGTTCGTTTTCACCATCCCGTTGTTCTACATATCCATGGGGCATATGTTCGGATGGCCGCTCCCAGACGTGCTGCTCGGGCCCGAGCACGTCATGATTCTCGCGTTGACCGAGTTCCTGCTCCTCGTTCCCGTCATATTCGTCAACTTCAAGTTCTTCCGCGTGGGGTTCAAGTCGCTGTTCCACCTCGCGCCGAACATGGACTCGCTCATCGCGCTCGGGTCGGGTGCGAGCACGCTCTACGGCATATACGCGCTGTACCGCATCGCCTACTTCCTCGGAGCGGGCGACATCGCGACGGCTCATGAGGCGGGCATGGAGCTCTACTTCGAGTCGGCGGCGATGATCTTGACGCTCATCACGCTCGGGAAGTACTTCGAGGCGCGCGCGAAGGGGAAGACGACCGACGCCATAGCCGCGCTCGTCGACTTGGCGCCGAAACGCGCCACGCGGCTCAACGCCGACGGTACCGAGGAGGAAGTCGACGCGGACAGCGTCAGGCTCGACGATGTCCTCATCGTACGTGCGGGTCAGGCGATAGCAGCAGACGGCATAGTCGTGTCGGGCGAGGGGTCGGTCGACGAATCGGCGCTTACGGGAGAGTCCGCGCCGGTCGACAAGGGCCCGGGCGACCGGGTCATCGGCGCCACGATCAACCGCTCGGGCTATTTCACGATGCGCGTCGACAGGACGGGCGCCGACACGACGCTCGCGAACATCATCAAGCTCGTGGACGAGGCGACGAGCACGAAGGCCCCGATCGAGCATTTCGCCGACAAGGTGGCCGGAATCTTCGTCCCCATCGTCATAGCGCTCGCCATCATCGCGTTCGTCGTGTGGAAGTTCCCGCTCGGCTCCACGCTCGAGGTCGCGCTCACGCACGCGATCACGATCCTCGTCATATCGTGCCCTTGCGCGCTCGGCCTCGCGACGCCGACGGCTGTCATGGTCGGCACAGGGCGCGGCGCCACGAACGGCATCCTCATCAAATCCGCCGAGGCCCTTCAGAGCGCCCACGACGTGAAGACCGTCGTGCTCGACAAGACGGGCACGATAACAAGCGGCGTCCCCCGGGTCTCCGGGCTCTCGCTGGCCGAAGGCGCAGACGTCGTCGACCTGCTCGACGTCGCCCTCTCGCTCGAATCGCTTTCGGAGCATCCGCTCGCGAAGGCTGTGTGCGAATACGCGCGGGCCTGCGGTGCCCGAACGCGCCACGTCGACGGATTCGCGCAAGTGGCCGGGGGCGGACTTGTCGGAACCATGGGCAAGCACCCAGTCGTCGCCGGAAACGAGCGCCTCATGCGTGCCCACGGCATCGACATTGCCGCGCTCGAAGGCGACGCCGAAGCGTTTGCGCACGACGGCGCGACGCCGCTCTACTTCGCGGCCGATGGCGAGCTTCTCGGCATCATCGCCGTCGCAGACGCGATAAAGCCCACGAGCGCGCAGGCCATCGCCGAGCTGAGGTCATTGGGGATACGCACGGTCATGCTGACCGGCGACAACGCGCGCACGGCGCAGGCCATCCAAAGGCTCGTCGGCGTCGACGAGGTCGTTTCAGACGTGCTCCCCGAGCAGAAGGACGAGAAGGTCCGCGAGCTCTCTCGCGCAGGCAAGGTGGCCATGGTGGGCGACGGCGTGAACGACGCACCCGCCCTCGTGCGCGCCGACGTCGGGATCGCGATCGGTGCGGGCACCGACGTCGCCATCGAGAGCGCCGACATCGTGCTCATGAACAGCGACCTGACGGACGTCTCGGGGGCGATACAGCTTTCCCGCGCGACGATGCGCAACATCAAGCAGAATCTGTTCTGGGCGCTGTTCTACAACGCGATTTGTATTCCCGTTGCCGCCGGCGTGCTCGTGCCCTTCGGCGTCGAGCTCAACCCTATGATCGCGGCGGCGGCCATGAGCGCGAGTTCGGTTTGCGTCGTGAGCAACGCGTTGCGCCTGCGGGGCTGGAAACCCTCACATGCTCAGCTCGAGCCTGAAACCGCCGACGTTTCGGAGTATCCGGTTATCGATATCGAAAGGAAGCCGACAATGGAAAAGACCCTGCATGTGAACGGAATGATGTGCCAGAAGTGCGTCGCCCACGTCAAGAAGGCGCTCGAGGGAGTCGAGGGCGTCGACGAGGCAATCGTCGACCTCGACGCCGGCACGGCGGTCGTCAAGGCGAGCGCCGACATTGCCGACGAAGTGCTTGTCGCGGCAGTCGTGGCAGAGGATTACGAGGTCACGTCGATCGCGTAGGAACTCTCGGCTAGGACGACGGGGAGACTATCCGCCTGAGGGTCGAGATGAGCTTCTCGTTGTCCTGGCGCGTGCGCACGGCGACGCAGAAATAGCCGTTGTCGGCGAGCCCGGGCGTGCCCGCGAGCTTCCTCACGAGGAAACCCTCGAGCTGGAGACGCGCGCTCAGCTCGTCGATCGAGTCGATGGCGAGCTTGAGGTCGCCGCCGTTGTGGTACGAGCACATGACGTAGTTCGCCTCGGCGGGAAAGATGTCGATTCCCGGCACGAGGCTGAGCATGCATTGCATCCAGGGAATCTCGGAGTCGAGGAAGCCGCGCACGCCGTCGAGCTTCGGGCGCTCGTAGGCCGACGGCTCGGCGAGCACTTCGGCCATCATGGTCACGCACGTGTTGTCGTAGAACCGCGAGATCTGCTCTATCGTGTCGGGATGCGCGATGCAATAGCTCACCGGCGCCCCCATGAGCGCGTACTGCTCCGTGAACGACTGGATGACGATCAGGTTCTTGTACTTCATGGTCAAAGGCGCCATCGTCTCGCCCCCGAGCGTGAGCTCGATGGAGCGCTCGTCAACGACCACCCAGTCGCACGTCTCGAGGTACGAGACGAGCGTGGAGCGCGGCAGCAGCCGGCTCGTGGGATAGCTCGGGTTCGCGAGCAGCGCGGCGTCTATGCCGATCTTGCGGCGCGACACGAGGTCGGCATCCGGCGTGACGAAGCTCGTCGGCGACGAGATGCGCTGTATCGTATGCCCCGTGTTCGACAACGCGAGCACGTACTCGATGGGGCAGGGCATGGACACGCCGACGTTGCACGGCTCGAACGCCTGCGAAACGGCCGTGATCATGCTCGAGACGGTCGTTCCGACCATGAACGAGTCGACGGGAAAGCCGAACGAGCGCGCGAGGACGCTGCGCAAGGTATGGGCCTCACGGTCGGGCAGATACGACATGACGCCCGAGAGCACGGCGTCGCTCGCTGCCTTCACGAAGCTCTCCGGCGTTCCGAACGGGTTCTCGGTTCCCGAGAAATCGATCCACGAAATTTCGTCGCGCACGTCGTAGGGAGGGCATAGAATCTGCTCGGGAAGCTCGGAAATCGCGCTTCTCAAGGAGTATTCGGTTCTCTGCTGGTCGTATGCCACGGCGCGCACGTATCCCATCATGTTGCGGACTGATCTCGTCTAGACCGAACATCTTGTGGTTTCATAATAATTAAAACCCCAGATGAACAGCGGTTTTATATGCTAGCACATTTTAAAAGGCACTCGTGCTAGACTTTTTCCCATGTCGGAATCGCAACATGCAAGCATATTCGAGCACGTGCCTTGGACGGGCCCGGCAATCATGCTCGTGGACCTCGACGCGTTCTTCGCCTCGGTCGAGCAGCTCGACCATCCCGC
>CAMOUE010000118.1 GCA_946626265.1 uncultured Eggerthellaceae bacterium
CATGCGGTTCTCCTCCTGGTCCCGTTTTGGTCCAGGATTCCCACCGCAGTCCCAATCAGAAAGATACGCTTGACAAAACACATCTGGTCGGCGCGGTCGAGCACCCGCCCGTCATGCGAGGACCAGGGCCTGAACTCGGGATTCACTTTGTCACGCTTTCCAGTATTCAAAATAGGTGACATACGAGCCCTCCCTCGTTGGTAACGTTGTAGTTGCAATTCGAATTGTACTTGCAATCGCAAAACTCGTGCCCCTGCATTAGGAGGACCAATGGACAAGAAACTGAAGAAAATAGCCATCGCCCGTTACGGCTCAATCAACCTCTTCGCCGCAGCCTGCGGCATGCACCCGTCCACCTTATCGCTCATCGCGAACGGCCGCCTCGTTCCCGGGGAGGCACAGGCGAAGAAGATCGTCGAGGCCCTCGGCTGGCAGGGCGGCATAGCCGACCTCCTGGCCGACGAGGACTAGCCTTGCCTGGTCCGGCCAAGGCGCAACGCCAGCTGCTCCTGCCGAACGACGCAGTCACCAAGTCGCTAATGTTACGTGGACGCTCGCATATCGGAACCGAGGCCTACGACGGAAGACGTCGCGAGGTGGTCGTCTCCGGACGCGGCGCCGTGCGCGCCCCGTTCAAGCTGCGTCCGGTTCACGCTGGCGGCTTCGACGCGATCGGCGGCGAGCTGAACCACTTCGACCTGCTGGTCTGCGCGGCGCTCGCCGCGAGGGCGCAGGCGGGGGTGCTGGGCTTCACGTCCCACGACGTGCTCCGCGCGCTCGGCTACGCTAATCCCCATGCCGCCGGCATGTCCGCGACGGCCGAGGCGGTCGTCGCGTCCGTCAAGAAGATGGCGTCGCTCGAGATCGAGATGGGGGCGGCGCGCGGGTCGGATGGGGAGCCGCGGCTCAGCGCGATACCGCGCAGCAGGCTGTTCTGTTGCAGCGCTTCGACGTTAGGCGCGAGCGGCGGTCTCACCTTGGCCCCGCCGGACGCCAAGCAGCCGCTGTCCGCGATCCCGCTGGCGCTGCGGGCATGCGAGTGCAAACAGGTGATCCCGATCGAGCCGGGGCAGATGCCCGACTTCTCCGGCCGACGCGTGTCGGCCGCTCAACGGCAGATGGCGCTCTACCTCGTGGCCCGCGCGCTCGAGAAGAAGACGAGCAAGAGCGTGCTCGTATCGACCATGCTGCGCGACCTGGGCGTGTCTTTCGGACGGGGGGACGCGGGCAGGCAGGCGCGCTCTCGCGCGCTCCGCCAGCTTATTAAGACGCTCGACGCCATGGCGGCGCAGGGTGCCGTCATCGACGGGTACGAGATCGAGAGCGTGCGCGGTCGGACCAGGGCCATCGTGCTCCACCCTGTCAGATCGCAAACTACCGATAACTAAGCGAAAGGACCTTTTTATGAAAAGCAAGTACGAAGAATTGAAATCGCTAATCGACCTCGAGGATTTCGCTGAATCGGAGCTCGACAAGACCCGTACGGGTTACGTCTGCCCCCACTGCGGGTCGGGAAGCAAAACCGAGGGCACCGGCGCGCTCGGCGTCATGCCCGACGGCAGGCGCTACTACTGCTTCGCTTGCAAAACGTCAGGCGACGTGTTCGACCTTGCGGGTGCGGTGTCGGGGCTCGAGACCCCAGAAGAGCGTTACGAATACGTATCTAACTGGGCCGACGCCCATCCCGACGCCCGCGTCAACCGCGCGACTGTTGCGGTATGTCCCGACGAGGCGGCCTACAGGCCCCACCGCGAAGAAGAGGCCGATCTCGTTAGGCGCAGCAGGCAGCATATTGGCGAGCCCGTCGCGCTCGCATACCTGGAATCGCGCGGCATCGTCCCCGAAGTCGCCCAGCGGTGGCGCCTTGGCTACGACCGCGATCGCAGGCGCATCGTGATCCCGTTTCCCGGCTCCGACTACTACCACATCGACCGCTCAGTAGACCCGGCAGAAGCCCGTAAGTACCTAAAGCCGCCATCCGACCAGGTCGGGGGTCAACCTATCTGGGGTCCTTGCGCCTTTTCCAGCGATTATTTTTTCGTCGTCGAGGGGCCGTTCGACGCCATGGCGGTCTCCGAGTGCGGCCATCCCGCAGTGGCTCTTTGCGGCGTCGCTTTCGGAACTCTCGTTGCCGAGCTCAACCGCATCTCCTACGACGGCACCGTCATCGTCTGCCTCGACGCCGACGAGACGGGCAGGAGCAACGCGCGCGACCTCGCGTCCCAGCTGCGCAAGATCGGCATCCGCGCGCATGTCGCGGACATTTCGTCAAACGAGGAAGGAGCAGGCTATGCAGGCTAAAGACTTCTCTGAACTGTACAACGCCGACAAGGACGCGCTCGATTCGCTGCTGGCCGACATCGTGTCCGCAGCGAGAACGGCTGCGGTTGCCGAAGCTCTCGCTGTTCACGACGAGGCGCTCGCCGCCAAGGGCCTAACCGACTCGAGCAAGGCGGCATCGGACATCCTGGGGCTCAACGGGCTGAGCGACCCCGTCCCGACCGGATTCGCGACGCTGGACGAGCAGCTCGACGGAGGTCTCATGCCAGGCGTCACCGTGCTCGGTGCCGCATCGTCGGTGGGAAAGACCATGCTTCTTTTATGCATCGCGATCAACGCCATCGAAAGCGGTTACCACTGCCTTTTCTACTCGCTCGAGATGGGGGCCAAGGAGCTCGTAGCCCGCATGCTCTCCCGCCTCATCTACCGCGATAGCGGCTTGGTCGTCTCGTCTAACCGCCTCATGATCCCGCGCAAGCGCAGGTCTTTTTCCTTCAACGAGTTCGAGGCGATGCACGACGCCTGCGGTCGCTTTACCGACACCATAGCATCGAGCCTGCTCATCATGCAGCCGGAAGGGCAGCCTACGGCGGCCGACGTCTCCGCTTCGATTGCGCACGCCAAGGAAAGGGCGGAGCTCTCGGGCGGCAAAGGGCTGATAGCGTTCGTGGACTACCTGCAGCTCTGTGGCGCCGAGAAGGAGTTCGCCTTCGAGCGCCAGGTGATCGACGCGAACATCCTCGGACTGCGCCAGGCCGCACGCGCCCACGGCATCCCCATCGTAGCTATTTCATCGCTAAACCGAGCGTCCTACTTCGGGGAGGTCGCCATGGACTCCTTCAAGGAGAGCGGCTCCATCGAGTACGGCGCCGATCGACTCATCGGCCTGCAGCCGCTCTCGTTCGAGGACGAGATCTCTAACCTGAAGGCCGCACGCAAGATGAGCGACGAGAAGGCGGCCCGCCATGCCATGGACGACTCGAAGCGCAGCCCCGTCCGCTCGGTCGAGCTGAAGCTGCTGAAGAACAGGAATGGGGCCCTGCCCGCAAGCCCCGTAGAGTTCGACTTCATTGGTCCCGCGTGCACATTCGTTGACACGGCTGCCGACCCCGTCGGCCATCGCGCCGCGCTGGCCATCCTCGACAGCTACGAAGCCGAATATGCCCAGGATGACGACGGTCAAGCCTACGTTTCTGGAGAGGACGCAAGCTCGCCGAATCCGCCTCACAAGGACGACCTCTGGCCGCCGGAGCCCGAATAGTTCGACTGCGCGCCGCCCGGCGCCTTAGAGTCTGGGCGGCGAAATCGTAGCCCATCGCTCAAAGGCGACGACAAACTTCGTCGCGCCTCCCTGCTTAATCGGCCACGTACTCGTAAGCTCCCGACTCAACGAGCGCGACCACCTTGCGGGCAAACTGAACGGATATGAGGTCCTTGGTATCGCATCCCCGCGTGTCTAGCGCGTCTATCCGCACCACCTCGAGACCCTTCGTGGTGAAATCCTTCACGGCTCTCTCGGAGATGGGGTTGTGGAACGTCCGTCCCCCCACCTCGTACAGCAGGTAGTACCTGAATTCCGTTGGCACCTTGAGGTAACCCTTGCTCTCTTCCCGGCCGAGTTCCCAGTTGTAGTACCTGAGCACATCGCGGAAATCGTCCACGTGCTCCTCGTATCCCAAATCGGTATCGAGGTATTCCTTGGTTTCGTATCCCGCTACCTCCTCATGGATGCACGCCGGCTCCACCACGCTCAGCAGGATCTCTTTCATACGGTAGTACTCGTCCCGCTTCGCGCAGGTAGCCGCCTCTGCATCGTGAATATCGAAATAAGATCCGGGCGCCCCGTATCGGAACTCATAGCTCTCCCGCATTTCCCGGGCCTTGTCGCGGTGGTTCTTCGCGCGCTTGTTTGCAGAGTAAAGGCAATCCGAGAGCATCTGCTCGGTGATGACGCCCTTTTTCAGATTCTCGGAGTACTCCTTCGGTGTGCGCATGCGCACCCCCTTTCCAGCGTCTTAACAGCGCTTAATTGTTGAATTCGTTAATCCCTTGCGTTCTCGGCTGTCCGGCGCTCTTGCCGTCCGCGTGCTTCGCGCCACTCCGCAAAACCGCCGCACGAGGCGGCGGCGCGGGGTTCGCTTAGGATGCGCTTGATTCGACCTGGGGCCAGCGCATTCAACGCAACCCCGGTCGTGATGGGCGCCACAAACCCAGCTTGTCTTTGCCGACGCTACGCCTTCTCGCTTGGCTGCGAGCGCACGAACTCCTCCAGATCGGCGTCGAGAACGCGCGCGTAACCGCTCCCGAAGTAGTAGTGCGGCTCGAGCAGGCCCTCCGCTATCGCACGCTTGACCACCGACACGTCGGCGTTGATACGGCGTGCGGCATCCGGAATGGTGTAGGCGATCGGGTCCGGGTGATGGCGGCGCCTGGCGCGCTTGCCCGGTTCGGCCACGCCCGGCGGGGCGCTCGTTGCTGTATTAGCCATGTTTTACTTCTTTCTATCCTCTTTTGTTTCGTCTTCATTATATCACTGTTTGATATCTTATGTGATTATTCGTATAATGTATTCGGATGGACGAAAGAAGGAGGAGATCATGCCGCTGAAGATGAACGAGGCCACGCGCAGGCTCGAGCCCATGGGGTTCGACTACTCGCAACCCGAACTCGCCATGGCGAAAAGGGTCGGTGAGCGCATCGCCGAGGCAAGGAGGATCAGGAAGGTCAGCCAGACCCAGGCAGCTGCCATGATAGGCGTAGGCCAGAACACGTTCAGCAACTACGAGCGCGGCGCGAGCCGCATGGACTATGCGAAGCTCGCCGAGCTGGCGCTCAAGCTGCAGATGAAGCCGGAAGCGCTCATGGGCGGGCTGTTGTCGGATGGCGCTTCGCTCGACGTGTTCGACGACCCCAGGGGCTCGATGCTCAAGCGAACCTACTCGGGAGCCTACTGGCCCGTTGGGGCACCCCTGCCGAATGGTGATCCCGAGTACTCTTTCACAGTGTACGAGTGCTCGGACGAGCTATCGCTTGCCGTCGTCAAGGCAGAGCCCGATGTCGGCAGGGCAATCGACGCCTCGACAGACCATGTCCGGATGGTCGTACCCGGTAGTGCAGACCACGCCGTCATGGCGCTCGAGCACGAACTTGCATCCGACAAAGAATATCTTGCCAAGCGCGGGCTAGACCCCGCGGTGGTTGCCGCACGTGGCGCAATCCTCGACTGCCCGCATCCGGCGGACGCCTTCAGCGACGTTGACGACATGGCGAACCTTGAATTTACCCGCGGTCCAAACTGGAAAGGAGATGAGAGGCGATATGAGCCGAGTTAGGAAGGATGGCCACCATGGCGCAAAGCCCCGCAAGGTCGGGACTGCCGAAGATGGCCGCACGATATGGGAATGCAGAGTGAGGTGCGGCTTGCGCCACGACGGCAAGCCCAAGGAGCGTAGCGAGCGCTTCACGGGGACCTACCAGGAAGCCGTCGACCACACAGACCACATGTGGCGCATTTACAGCGAGAAGCCCGACGAGATCGGCAAAATCACCCTCGAGGAGTACTTCTACGACCACTTCGTCCCAGAACGCCTCGCTGGCGGGCCCATAAAGACGAAGCAGGAATATACCTCCATTTTCAAGAACCATATCGCCGATACGTTCGGCAAAAGGTTCCCCGATCAAATACCGCATCGTGAAATCCAGCAATGGATATATGGCATAAAGCCTCCAAATGACCGCAAGGTGTACCGCCACTTCCGCGCAATTGTGCGCGCCATGTACGACGATGACTACCTTGGGGAAATAATGCCTCTGCAAAAACGCGTTAAATTCGGCAGATACCAGAAGCCCCGTAAGGACGTTTGGTCCGCCCGCGAATTAGCAGAGGCCTTTTCGAGGCTTGAAGGAACCACGCTAGAACGTGCGTTTCTCGTTATGGGGGGAGGAGGTCTCCGCCGCGAGGAAGCCATGGCCCTCGTCGCACCCAACGATTTCAACTTCGTAAAAGAGACGGACCATGATGGCAACGAGATACTTGTGTGCTATATAGACGTTTTGAAAGCGTTCACCAACGAAGATGGAATCAAAGACGAGAAACGCTACTCCCCATACACTGCAGCCATTATGCCGCCATTTTCCGAGCGGCTCGCAGAGCTCATGCCAGAAACCCCTGAACCCCTGGTCCCAAGCGCGCGACAGTTGAAGTTATCCGAAGACGATCCGCGAATGTTCCCTGGCTGCTCTAAGGCCTCGATGTATCCAAATTCCGCGGCCAATCTTTGGAAGGACTATTTCGAGGGTCCGCGTGAATCCGTGCGTACCTATAGGGGCAAGGTGACATCTATAAAGCAGATTCCAGCCGGTCCTCTACACGGTACGCGTTTCATAAACTTCAACAGCCTGCGACACACCCACGTGACAATCACGCTGCAGGGCGGGGCGAACGGCTCTGTCAGCGCCCGTGCGCACGGTCACGATGTGATGGTCGAATACAGCAACTACTTTTCCGACTACGGCACGGCCCTGGAAGCCGCCAAGTCTTTCACGTCCCAATTCGAAAAGGCTTCCTAGCCTTTTTACCCCTATAACCCGCCCTTTTAGCATCAGAAATCCCGTTCACGAACCCTAGAAATGAAGTTAAGTGGGGTTATAGGCCAAAACGTGTTGGTAAATTAATCCCAATCCAATCGCCATTGCG
>CAMOUE010000119.1 GCA_946626265.1 uncultured Eggerthellaceae bacterium
ACCTGCTCTCGCAGCTCGAGATGCTCAACTCGCTCGACAAGTTCGAGGACGCGCTCAAGGAGACGCCGCGCGTGCGCGAGGACCTCGGCTACCCGCCGCTGGTCACCCCGACGTCGCAGCTCGTCGGCACGCAGGCCGTGCAGAACGTCCTCGCGGGCGAGCGCTACAAGAACGTGGGCGCCGAGATCAAGGCGTACTGCCGCGGCGAGTACGGCAAGACGCCGGCTCCGATCAACCCCGAGATCCGCGAGCAGATCCTCGCGGGCGACAAGCCCATCGAGGGCCGCTTCGCCGAGACGCTGCCCGCCGACGCGTTCCAGACGGCCGAGGCCGAGCTGGGCGATCGCGCCCGTTGCGAGGAGGACGTCCTGTCCTACATCGCCTTCCCGCCTGTCGCCGAGAAGTTCTTCGAGGCTCGCCAGGCGCGTGAAGAGCAGAAGGTCGCCTACAGCATCACGAAGGTGGAAGAATGAGCGTAGCAGAATACCTGATCAATTCCCTTCTGGGCATTTGCGTGGTGTTCTTCGCGCTGATCCTGCTCATCGGCATCATCACGATCATGACCAAGCTGAACATCACCGACGAGCCCAAGAAGGCCAAGGGCGCCGCCGCAGAGCCCGCCGCCGCACCTGCAGCGGCCGCCGCCGAGCGTCCCCTTGCGCCCGGTAGCGCCGGCGACCTGAAACTGTACGACACCGATCCGCGCGATGCGGCCATGATCATGGCCATCGTGGCCGACGAGCTGCAGAAGCCGCTCAACGAGCTGCGCTTCATCTCGATTCGCGAGATCGCGCCCGAGAAAGACTAGGAGGGGGAGCAAACATGAAATACGTTGTTACTCTTCGCGATAAGACATACGAGGTCGAGGTCGAGCACGGCGAGGCCATGATCCTCGACGAGTACGAGGTGAAGGCCCCTGCCGCCCCCGCGCCCGCAGCCGCGCCCGTCGCGGCGGCCCCTGCGGCAGCGGCTGCTCCTGCAGCTGCCCCTGCGGCGGCGAGCGCCGACGGCACGCCCGTCACGGCGCCGCTTCCCGGCAACGTCCTGTCCATCAAGGTGGGCCAGGGTGCAGCCGTGAAGGAAGGCGACGTGCTGCTGCTCATCGAGGCAATGAAAATGGAAAACGAGGTCGCCGCTCCGTGCGACGGCGTCGTGAAGCAGATTGTCGTTTCGCAGGGCCAAATGGTCGCCACGGGCGACACGCTCGTCATCATCTAAGGGCCGCCCATGGAAAACGCACTCGACATCCTGGCGCGGCTTTGGGAGACCTCTGGCTTCTTCATGATGGTCTCCGACTGGCGCCAACTCATCATGATCGTCATCGCCCTGTTCTTGTTGTACCTGGGCCTTGTCAAGAAGTTCGAACCGCTGCTGCTCATCGGCATCGCGTTCGGCATGCTGCTGGTCAACCTTCCCGGCTCCGACATGTACCATCCCGAGCTCTGGGACGGCTACATTGCCGGCACGGTGACCATCACCGACATATTCCATCAAGGCGGATTGCTGGACATCTTATATATAGGTGTTAAATCGGGCCTGTATCCGTCGCTCATCTTCATGGGCGTCGGCGCCATGACCGACTTCGGTCCGCTGATCGCGAACCCCAAGAGCCTGATTCTGGGCGCTGCCGCCCAGATCGGCATCTTCGGCGCGTTCCTGCTGGCAGGCGCTATCGGCTTCTCGCCGAACGTGGCCGCCTCCATCGGCATCATCGGCGGCGCCGACGGCCCGACGGCCATCTGGCTCACCTCGAAGCTCGCCCCCGAGTACCTGGCACCCATCGCCATCGCCGCGTACTCGTACATGGCGCTCATCCCGCTCATCCAGCCGCCGGTCATGCGCCTGCTCACCACCGAGGAAGAGCGCAAGATCAAGATGGACCAGCTGCGTCCGGTTTCCAAGAAGGAGAAGATCATCTTCCCCATCGTGGTCACCGTCTTCGTCGTCCTGCTGCTCCCGTCGGTCGCTCCGCTGCTCGGCTGCCTGATGCTCGGCAACCTCTTCAAGGAATCGGGCCTCACCGACCGCCTGTCCGACACGGCTCAGAACGCGCTCATGAACATCGTCACGATCTTCCTGTCCATCTCGGTCGGCGGCACGGCGCTCTACTACCGCTTCCTCACGCTGCAGACCATCGAGATCATCGTGCTCGGCCTGCTCGCGTTCGAGATGGCCACCATCGGCGGCCTGCTGCTCGGCAAGCTCATGTGCAAGGTGACGGGCGGGAAGATCAACCCGCTCATCGGCTCTGCGGGCGTGTCGGCCGTACCCATGGCCGCGCGCGTCTCGCAGAAGGAAGGCCAGCGGGCCAACCCGTCGAACTTCCTGCTCATGCACGCGATGGGACCCAACGTCGCCGGCGTTATCGGCAGTGCCGTGGCGGCCGGCTTCCTGCTGGCGGTCTTCGGAGGCTAGCTATCGGGAACCGGCGTTTCGTCTACGTGGCGGCGCTTCCGCAGATGCCGAAGCATCGGCCTGCCTGACGCGGCAAGCGCGGCATCTCGCCAGACGCGACACCTTATCGGATGCCCTCGGGGTTTAGGCCTCGAGGGCATCCGCCGTTTCGAGCCAAACGAGCTCGAGCTCTTCGAGCTGCGCCTGGTAGTCGTCGATCTCCTTCTGGATGTTGCCGAGCGCCACGAAATCGGTCGGGTCCGCCGCGTTGAGCCGCGCCTGGGCGTCCTCGATCTTGCCCCGCATGGTGGACATCTTGCGCTCGGTCGAGTTCAGCGTCTTCTTCAGTGCGCGCATCTCGTTGTTCGACAGGGCCGCGTTGCCCGAGGCGGCCGACGAAGCGCCACTGCTGCCTGCCGGCCGCGTAGAGCCGGCGCCTTGGCGCGGTTCTTCGACGTCTGCCATGATTTTCAGGTACTCGTCTATGCCTCCGGGAAGGTGGCGGAGACGTCCGTCGATGAGGGCGTATTGGTTGTCGGTCACGCGCTCCATGAGGTAGCGGTCGTGTGTGACGAGCAGCAACGTGCCCGGCCATCCGTCGAGAAGGTCCTCGACGGCTGCGAGCATGTCGACGTCGAGGTCGTTGCCGGGCTCGTCGAGGATGAGCACGTTGGGCTCCTCGAGCAGGATGAGCATGAGGGCCAGCCGGCGTTTCTGGCCGCCGGACAGGTCGCATACCGGTTCGTTCATGTCGGCGTTGGTGAACCCGAGCCTCTCGAGCAGCTGCTTGGGGGTCTGGTCCCGGCCGTCGAGCATGACGGCGTGGCCGAAGCGCCCCACGACCTGCCGGACGCGGTCGTCGCCGACCGCGGTCAGCTCGTCGAGGTGCTGGGACAGCACGGCGAACTTCACCGTCTTCCCCACCTTGACGTAGCCTTTCGTCGGGCGCAGCTTGCGCTGGATCACGTTGAGGAGCGTGGTCTTCCCGGCGCCGTTGCCCCCGACGATTCCGATGCGGTCGCCCGGCCCGATGAGCCATTCGACGTCGCGCAGGACCCAGCCTTCCTGGTCGCCGGCGCCGTCGGCGTTGTTGGCGTTGCCCGGTTGGGCGAACCGTACGGACACGTTCTTGACGTCGACCACCTGCTTGCCGAGCCGCGTTACCGCCATGCGTTTGAGCTCGAGCTCGTTGCGCAGGGGCGGGACGTCGGCGATGAGCTCCTGGGCGGCCTTGATGCGGAATTTCTGCTTCGTAGAGCGCGCTTGGGCGCCGCGCGAGAGCCAGGCGAGCTCGCGGCGCAGCTTGTTCTGGCGACGCTCTTCCGTGACGCGCGCGACGCGGTCGCGCTCGACGCGTTGCATGATGTAGGCGGAGAAACCGCCTTCGAACGGTTCGATCTGCCGATCGTGGACTTCCCACATCGACGAGCACGTCTCGTCGAGGAACCAGCGGTCGTGCGTGACGACGAGCAGGGCGCCCGCGCCTTCCCGCCACCGTTGCTTGAGATGCTGGGCGAGCCAGTTGATGGCGCGTATGTCCAGGTGGTTCGTCGGCTCGTCGAGCATGAGGACGTCCCAGTCGCCGACGAGCAGCCGTGCGAGGTCGACGCGCCTGCGCTGTCCGCCCGAAAGCGTGCCGACGTGGCTTTCCCAGGGAATATCGCCCGCGATGCCGGCGATGATGCCGCGGATGCGCGCGTCGCCGGCCCATTCGTATTCTGGGCGGTCGCCCACGATGGCGTGGCCGACGGTGTCGGCGTCGTCGAGCTCGTCGCGTTGCCCGAGCATGCCGACGGTGACGCCGTTCGTGCGGATGACGCGTCCGCGGTCGGGCTCGAGCTGCCCGGCGAGCAGCGCGAGCAGCGTGGACTTGCCGTCCCCGTTGCGGCCGACGATGCCGATGCGCTCGCCCGTGTTCACTCCGAGCGAGATTTCGTCGAACACCGTTTTCGAGGGGAAATCGACCCCCACCTTCTCGCAGCCGAGCAAAAAAGCCATCTGAAAACCCTCCAAGTCGAACGTACACGCCCATGATACCGAAACGTTCGGGCGCCTGTTGCGGCGGCTTGCGGAATGCGGGTGCTCGCGTGTGGCTGCGCGCTGCCTTGTGGAATGCCTAGTGGAATGCGGGCGCGCTCGGGCGTGGCCGACGTCGCCTTGTGGAATGCGGGTGCGCTCGGGCGCGGCCGACGTTGCCTTGTGGCGTGATGCTACAATGGGTCAGTACGAAGGCTTACGACCAGGAGGCGAACGCGGGTGCAGGGGGTGCATCGGCGGGCGTTTCAGATAAGGGCACGTCATGATTAATTTCAACGAACTGTTCGAGACGGGCGGCAGGCCGCAGACGTTCGAAGAGTATTTGGAGCGCTACGCCGCTCCGGCGGGCGATTTGGTGAACACGTTCATACCGAAGGGCTCGCATCCGGACATGGATCGTTACCTGTACGAGCCGCTCCAGCGCTTCAGCCGAAACGGCGGCAAGCGCCATCGCCCGCTCATCTGCTTCGCGGCTTGCCTTGCCGTGGGCGGCGACCCCGCCCGCGCCACGAGCGCGGCGGCGGCGATCGAGCATTTCCACACGGCGGCCCTCATCCACGACGATATAGCCGACGAGGCGGAGCTGCGCCGCGGCGAGCCGTGCCTGCATCTCACCGAGGGGCTGGGGCTTGCCATCAACATGGGCGACCTTGGCTTGCAGCTGGTCAACGGCACGGTGGTCAAGGACCCCGCGCTCGACGACCACACGAAGGTCCGGGTGCTGACCGAGCTCATCGACATGACGCGCCGCACGATCGAGGGCCAGGCGCTCGACATCGGATGGGCGCGCGACGGCCGTTACGACATCACGCCGCAGGACTACCTGACTATGGCCACGTGCAAGACGGCCCACTATTCGGGGGCCGTGCCGCTGGCGATCGGCGCAATCGTCGGCGGCGGCACGGAGACCCAGATAGAGGGTCTTCGGAACTACGGCCTCGACACCGGGCTCGCCTTCCAGATTCAAGACGACCTGCTTAACCTGGTCGGAAAGGTCGAGAGCACCAAGAAGGGCTTCAGAGACGACATCACCGAGGGCAAGCGGACCCTCGTCGTCGTGCATGCGCTTCAGAATCTCGACGACGTTGACCGCGAGCGCCTCATCGAGCTTCTGTCGGCTCGCACGAAGGACGCCGCGGATCTCGACGAGGCCGTGTCGATCATGAACAAGTCGGGGAGCATCGAGTACGCGCGCAACTACGCCGAGAACTTGACGAGCATCGCAAAGAACCGTCTGATCGACATGATCGAGCCGTCGCCTTCTCGCGACCTGCTCATTTCCATGGCCGATTGGTTCGTGAGCCGGTTGAAGTAAATCGTCGCCTGCGTTTCATGCGGTGCGGCCGTTTTTGCGCGCCGTGTGCGATGCGGGCTGGGTATCAGTACAGGCGGGATTGCTATGGAGACAATTCGCAGAGGCGATTCGGGCGTTGCCGTCGAGGACGTGCAGCAGCGTCTCGTATCGGTCGGTTTGATGCAGATCGGCGCCGTCGACGGCGTGTTCGGGGACGTCACGGCGAGCGCCGTGCGCGCGTTTCGCGAACAATCCGGGCTCGGCGATGGGGACGAGGTCGACGAAAAGACGTGGTCGGCGCTCGTGGACGCGTCGTACAACATGGGCGATCGGACGCTTTACCTGCGCATGCCGTATTTCCATGGGCATGACGTGCTGGAGCTTCAGCACGCCTTGGGAGCCCTCGGCTTCCCGTGCGGGCGCGAAGACGGCATCTTCGGCGCCTACACCGAAGACGCCGTTCGAAAGTTCCAGCGTAATCTCGGGTTGCCGTCCGACGGCATCGTCGGCGCGTACACGTTCGCCGCGATTCGCAACCTCCATCATTCATGGGAGGGCAAGCGGCCCATTCCCATGCAGCTCAACCTCGGGTTCGCCCGCGCAGCGGACGTGCTCGAGAGCAATGCGCTGTGTTTGTTCGGGACCGATGACTTCACGCGCCATGTCGCCTCGCGTATGTCGAACCTCGCGCTTGCGACGAACCCCGCGTCGAAGATCCTGAGCGCCGATTCGCTGCTCGTGAAGCCGGACGAGTCCATGCTGCTCGTGCGTATTGCGCTGCCGGGCGAGGTGGAGGCGGACGGGTCGATGCCGCGCGTGCTGTTCGAGCCGGACGATTCGCTGGCTTTGCGGATCGCTCCTGCCGTGAAGGTCGCAAGCCGTAATCGCCCGGCGCGCTTGGCGATCGAGCTGCCCGGGAAGACGTGGGAGGACGCGGGCGAGGACCGCTCATCGCAGCACTACGCAATTACGCTGCTCGACGCGCTGTGCGCCGCGCTCTCGCAATAGGGATTTCGCGGGAAGTCCGGCTCGGGTTGGCGCGTTGGCGCGTTCGGGGCGTGGGCGCGCCCGGGGCGTGGGCGCGCCCGGCTTCGTCCTGCGCGCCTGGAAGTTAGCCACGTGAAACCCCGCGTTTCGCACACACAACTGGAATATGCGTGCACGGCCGCGCGCTTTTGCACGCATATGACGGTTGTGTGTGCGAAATGCGGGGTTTCATGAGGCTAACTTGCGGAATTCGCACACACA
>CAMOUE010000120.1 GCA_946626265.1 uncultured Eggerthellaceae bacterium
AGGACCTTCTTGTTCACGTCGATGCCGCACTCACGCAGCACGCTCACGACGAACAGGACGACGCAGCACACGGCGACCATGTAAAGTCCCATGCGGTGCTGAGCCTCCACGACCGACTTGAACGAGCTCATGAACAAGCCGCCCTGGAAATTGAACACGGTATTGTAGAAGCCCGTGGCAAGGTCCTCGACCCCTTCTATGCGGTCAAAGTACCAGCCTATGTTCACGACGATAAACGTTCGGACGATGCACCAGACGTGATGGAGCTTACCTTCCATGTTTACGTGGAACAGCTTGTTGAGCCTGTCCCACACGGGCGTGAGCAGGTCGCTCGCAGCGATGACGATGCCGTTGTAGAGGCCCCAGAGAATGAAATGGGAGTCAGCGCCATGCCACAAGCCCACGATAAAGAACACGAGGATGTTCGCAACGCAGGCGGGAAGCGTGCGGCCGATATGCTTGCCGCAATGGGCCGTGAGCCACTTTCCCCACCGTTGTACGCCCGGCAACAGCGCAAACGGGTAGAACACGTAGTCGCGCATCCATGCGCCGAGCGTGATGTGCCAGCGGCGCCAGAAATCGCCGAGGGAGATCGAGAAGTACGGTTGGCGGAAGTTGGCAGCCATCTCGATGCCGAACAGCCGAGCAAAGCCGAGCACCATGTCGATACCGCCCGAGAAGTCCGCGTACTGGTAAATCGCATACATCAAGATTCCCACGACGATAACCGATCCCGGCATGCCGGGATCGATGTGGTTCAAGATGGGATCGATGGCCTTCAGCAGCACGTTCGCAATGGCACATTTCTTCATGAGGCCATAACCGATTTGGAGCAGGGCGCTGCGCGCGTTCGTGGAATCAAACGAATGCCGCTCGTAAAGCTGATGCGCCAATGCGTCGAAACGGTTGATGGGACCTTGTATGAGCTGCGGGAAGAACGAGACGAACAACAGGTACTTCGCGAAGTTTCGCTCGGGGTCGTACTTGCCGTTGTACGTGTCGATGACGTAGCTGATCGACTGGAACGTGTAAAACGAGATGCCGAGCGGCAACAAGATGCCGGTAACCCAGTCGTTGCCCGGAATGAGGTAGTCAAGGATCGTCTTCGTGTACTTGATGTAGCTGAGGATGCCGAAGTTCAAAAGCAGCATCGCGAGCAAAACGAGCCGTTTCTTGCGGACGAACCGCTTCTTTATGGCCTTCTTTTCGTCACGCGACTCAGCTTGCTTTCGAGCAGCCTTCGATTGCGCGTCGAAGTGGGAGAACGCAAGGCCCGCGACCCACGTGCTCGCAGCCGTGACGCCGATGAAGATGAAATTCTGGAAACCCGTGAACGCATAGAAGGACAACGACGCCACGAGCAGGACGATCCACTGGCCCTTGCCGAACGCGCGGCCGACAGCGTAATACACCGCGAGCGCGATGGCGAGGAATATGACGAAAGCGAGCGTATAGAACTGCAAACGAAAGGCCTATCGAAACAAACCGCGCGTACGCGCGGTCGAATGGACATATACAGACGGCGATTTTACCACATGGTGCGTTTTTGCCTCCAGGGGCACACTTCCCCTGCATAAACTCCACCGCATCTCCCCTAAGGGCCCGACCGAGTCGAGTAAAATAGTCTTTGTCAAGATTGAGCGTGCAGGGCACGGCGAACTCGAAGGGACCTACATGAGACGACTGTTCGTCGGAGCATCCAAAGCGGTTTTCAACCTCGGATACCGCGCTACGCAGCGCGTGATGAAACGCCGCAACGAGGTCGTGTTCCTCTCGCGCCAGGCAAACGAGCCCAGCTACGACTTCAAGACGGTCGCAGCCGAATTCGAACGTCGCGGCTGGAAGACGACCATGCATCTCAAGAAGGTGACGAAGCGCAACGTGATCGCATACGCCGGCCACGTAGCCTCGGAGATCAGGCTCCTCGCTCGCTGCCGGATCGCCATACTCGATCGGTACGACCCGGTCGTCAGCCTCATCGACTTCGAAAGCGCGCATGCCGAGCGCGTGCCCGAGGGCTATCACGATGAGTTTCCGCTGAAGCCGACCATCATCCAGCTCTGGCACGCTTTCGGCGCGTTCAAGAAGTTCGGATACCAGAGCATCGGGGTGCGCGAGGGACATTCTGCCGAAGTCGTCGACGTGTTCAACATTCATCGGAACTACTCGTGGGTCGTATGCTCGAGCGAGGCCGCGCGCCCTGCGTTCTCCGAGGCGTTCGCGTACCCGGTCGAACGTATCGTCGCCCTCGATCGCCCCGAATACGACGAGCTACTCGAGACGCGCAAACAGCTGGAGAATCGCGCTGCCTCGGAGACCCAAGCCGGCAAGCGCATCAAGGTGCTCATGGCGCCGACCTTGCGCAAGAGCAAGGCATCCACCCATCCGTTCAGAGACCTCTACGCGGAAAAGGCGTCGTTCGAGAGCCGAATCGATGCTGACGTGACCTGGTCGTTCCATCCGCTCGAGGAGGGCTTGCCCGCCCCGGGCAACGCCTCCGGACAGCTGCTCGCAGCCGACGTCGTCGTGACCGACTACTCGTCGATCGTCTACGAAGCCTATCTGCTCGGCAAGCCCGTCGTGTTCTTCATACCCGACATCGAGGAATACAGGGTGTCGCCCGGCTTGAACGCCGACCCGCTCGAGCTCGCACCCGGAATCTGCGCGACGAGCAAGCAGGAGCTCGTCGGCCTGCTTGAACAGGTCGTGAACGAAGGAGCATATCCCACCGGCGACTTCGAGGCGTTCGCGGGTAGCGCATTCCAACTTGCGGCAAAGCGTGAAGGGACGGCTGCCGCACGATTCGTGGATTTCGCCATCGAGCAGGCCGACAAGGTGCGATAGCATACCGCGGGCGCGCTGGAAACCCGCGACATACACGAATAGGAGCATCATGTCTCAGGAAAGCCTGAAAAAGCGCATCAAAAGAGCTGCGAAGAAACCCGCCCAGTTCCTCGCGAAGGACTGGTCGCTCGGATTCGCGTTTCCCCATGCATACGCATCCGCTGCCAAACAGCCAATCGACGCAAGAAAAGTCCTGTTCGTCGATGGGAAATCCCTCGAGATGCCCGATGCGTTCGGTCTGCTGTTCCCTTACCTGCAAAACCATTACGACCTCGACGTGCGTTTTGTCGGCCTCGGCATGAACGAAGGAGTGGGTTGGGTCGGATACTACAAACGATGCCTCAAGCTCGCGCGCGATATGGCGACTGCGTCCTATGTGTTCCTCGCAGATGCCTCGGACGTCGTGAGCTGCCTCCCCATCCGCCCAGAGACAAAGGTAGTGCAGCTATGGCACGCATGCGGCGCATTCAAGAAATTCGGCATGTCGACTGCCGACAAGCTGTTCGGCGGCTCGCGCGCAGAGAAGGAGCGCCACCCGTTCTACAAGAACCTCGACCTCGTGACCGTCAGCAGCCCCGAAGTGAGATGGGCCTATCGCGAGGCCATGGAGCTCGAGGATACGCCCGACGTGGTGCAAGCGCTCGGAATCAGCCGCACCGACGTGTTTCACGACGCGGGATTTCGCGCGGTCTCCCGCGAGGCCGTCGAGGCGCTCGTCCCCGGAATCGCCGGCCGCAAGGTGATCTTGTACGCGCCCACGTTCCGAGGGCGCGCCACAAGCGCCGAAGGACCCAATCAGCTCGACATCGCAGCAATGCGAACGGCCCTCGGGAACGATTGGGCACTACTCGTGAAGCACCACCCCTTCGTGAAGTCGCCCGCCCCCATCCCGGACGGTTGCGAGGACTTCGCGTTCATGGTCGGCGACGTGCCGATCGATTGCCTCATGTGCGCTGCAGATGCATGCATTTCCGATTATTCCTCGATCGTATTCGAGTATTCGCTGCTCGACCGGCCGCTCGTTTTCTTCGCATACGACCTCGAGGATTACGACGACTGGCGAGGGTTCTACTACGACTACGACGAGATGACGCCCGGCCCGGTCGTACGCACCTCAGATGAGGTCATCGACTTTATCGCCCACGCAGACGAGCGATACGACCGAGAACGAATGACGGCATTCCGCGAGAAGTTCATGTCAGCCTGCGACGGGCATGCAACCGAGCGCATAGCGCGAACGGTGTTCGGCTAGAAACCATCTAGCTCGGAGGTATTGCTACATATCCCATTCCATGATGGTCTTGCCCATCGGTTTGCGCATGTCCTCTTCGAACGCCTTGGCTATGTCGGCCACCGACGAGACGCACCGTACGACTCCGATGAGCGATTCGAGGTATTCCACTACATCGGGATTATTCTCATAGAGCTCGAGCGTACGCGCGAAATCGCGGCAACCGCTTCGACTGCTCCCGAACAACCTCAAACCCTTCTCGAGCACCATGCGCGTGTTGATGGGAACGGGATTCTCGGAAACGCCGAGTAGCGAAACGGTCCCTTCAGGCTGGATGGTGCCGATGATCTGCTCGATCGCCGAAACGGAGCCGTCGCCGCCGCAACACTCGAACGCATGGTCGATGACCAGGTCTGAGAGGTCATCGGTAGTGCGCCGCGCGTCATCGACGAACGTGAAGTCGGCGAGCTTGTAGTCGTTGCGACCGATGACGACGATACGCGATTCCGGAAAAAGCGATCGCATGACAAGGGATTGGATAAACCCCAGATTGCCGTCGCCCCATATGCCAATCGTATTGCGGCGGCCATGCGCCAGGCCGTCGAACCGCGCAGCAGCGTGAACCGATACGCTGACGAGCTCGGTGAAAGCCGCGACGCGCATATCAATCCCATCGGGCAACGGAAGGACGCGCGAAGGCGGCAGCACGACAAGCTCCTGCATGAACCCGTCGGCCGTACTGCCCCCGAACGTGCTCGTGCGCAGGTAGTTCTCAGCGATGAACGGATCATCTTCCGCAGGTGCGTTAGGAATCATGACCACGGAAGTCCCCGGAGCGTACTCGCCGCCGAAATCGTGTACGACCGTGCCCACACCCTCGTGGATGAGCGCCATGGGAAGCTTGCTCTCAAGCACCTCGGGCGGACGTTTTCCCTGATAATAACGTTGATCAGCATGGCAAATCGACAAGTGCGTCGGTCGCACCACGATACGGTCGCCGCCGAGCGGCACCTCAAGCGTGACAGGCTCTATGGTTCGCGGCTCTACCAGCCGGTACACGCAGTTAAGCATCCTCGCCGCCATCCCCGACGATCGCGCGTGCGATGCGCATGTCGCTCGTGTACGTCAGTTTCATGTTAGTGACGTCGCCCCTCACCAAGGCGACCTTCTGGCCTCGGAGGGCGAAGGCCTTGCAGGCATCTGTGAGAATCGCGCGTTCGTCTTCACCGAGCCCCTCGAGCATCTCTTTCAGGCGCGCTGCGTTGAAGGATTGCGGCGTCTGGCCCTGGTAGTATTCGCTTCGGCGCGGAATCGACTCGACGAGCCGACCATCAACACTGTGCACGATGGTGTCGGTTGCGGGAACAACCGTATCGCACGCGCCGAATTCGCGGGCAGCGGCAATGTTCTCGACGATGATCCGGTTCGTGACGAACGGGCGAACGGCATCGTGCGTGACGATGATGTCATCGGGACCGATGCCGTGCTCCTGCTCGATATGCCTGAGCGCGCACATGATGGTATCGTTGCGCTCTGCGCCGCCGGTCACGACGGTTATCTTGCCCGCGAGGGAGGGGAGGTAGCGGGTCATGAGATCACGCGTCTGCTTCACCCAACCTGCAGCTGCCAATACGATGACCTCGTCGAAATCGTCGACAAGCGCGAACTTCTCGACGGTCTGCACGATAACGGGCCTCGAACCGAGCATCCAGAACTGTTTTGGCTTGTCCGGATTGCCCATACGCGAACCAGACCCACCAGCGAGTATCGCCGCATACACGCGCCCGTCTGAACCTGCACTCGATGTCATGCTGTTTCCTGCCTTTACTCTCGGTTTGCGCAAGTCGCAAGTATCAACCTATGGGGAGTTTGAGTCCATATACCCAACACAAACAATAGGGCAATAATAGATTCCAGACTCGTTCCCAGGGCGCAGGAAAACCGCCCCTTGGTAAAATCAAGGGGTTGACGGTCCGGGATATGCCGCGCACGTTATCTAGCCGATCGCTGCGCCTCGTAGAACGTTCCGTTACTGAGAAGCGCGTAGATCACGTCCACGCGCCGGCGCGCCAGGGCGCGGAGAGCCTGCTTGTGACCCTTGCCCTCGGCGCGCTTCTTCTCGTAGTAGGCGGCCGCCCGCTCGTCGGTCTGCACCGCGCACTGCGCCGATCGGACGACGGCGTTCTTGAGCCTGCGGTTGCCGCCCTTGCGCCTCTTCTTCTTGTCGACGCTCGTGCCGGAGGTCTCGCGCACGGGCGCCACGCCTGCGTAGGACGCCAGGTGGGCCGCGTCGCCGAAGCGCGACACGTCGGCGACCTCGGCGGCGATCGTGGCACCGTAAACCGGCCCGACGCCGGGGATGCTCCTGAGGATCGCGACCTCGGGTATCGACTCGGAGAGCCGCTCGAGCTCCGCGTTGAGCTCGGCCTCCTCGGCCACGAGCTCGATGATCCGCGCGGCCACTTTGCGGGCCTGCCGCTCGATGGCCTCGCCCGCCGGAAGCGCGACCTTCTGCGATGACATAGCCTCGAACACCTCGGCCACCTTGTCAGGCCCGTTCGTCTTGTGCCACTTGAGCGATCCCGCCCACTTTGAGGCACGCGAGCGACCCGCGCGGCGGAAGCCGGAGGGCCCGCCGTACTTGGCGACGAGGCGTATCTCCAGGTCGTTGTGAAGCTTCTCCTTCGAGAACAGCGCCTCGAGCGCCGGGCACGACTGGGCAATCAGGTCGTGCAGACGGTTGTAGAGGCGGGTGCGCTCGCGCACGCAGTCGTCGCGGGCGGATGTCACGACCTTCACCTCCGCGAGCACCTCCGCGCGTTCGGGCACGGGGTCGATGTTGCGCGGCTGGCTGCGGGACACGTCGGCGATGACGAAGGCGTCCTT
>CAMOUE010000121.1 GCA_946626265.1 uncultured Eggerthellaceae bacterium
CACGCAAACGGGCTGTTCGGGGCATGTCCCATGGACTCGAGCCAATGGGGTGGAAGCTCTATGTCAAACCGCCGTTGACCTTTGTCCCTTTTCAGGACGCCTCGATTTTGGGCCACCATGGCGCCTGCGAGGTCACAAGGAGCCGGCTGCACTTCGAGACGGGCCCCCGTCGCGTCTTTACCAGCCCTTCTTGAACGTCAAGACGTTCGAACCGGCGTCGCGCCTGTAGGACATCTCGTCGACCGAGTTCTTGGCCATGAGAATGCCCAGTCCGCCGATGGGAACCTCGGCGATATCGTCGGGTGTCACGGCGTCGGGCTTCTCGAGCGGGTTGTACGGTACGCCGTCGTCGGCGATCTCGACCGTCAGCGCCGGTGGGTTCGACTCGTACACGAAGCTGATGCGCACTTCGCCGGGGTCCTCCGGCGTGGCTTCGGGGTACGCGTAATGGCAGACGTTGACGAACAGCTCTTCCGCGGCGATGTCGAGCGGGTTGTACGCCGACTTGGGCGCATTGCGGCGGTGCAGCTCCTCGTGGATGAAGTTCCTCACGTGGATGAGCTGCGTGTCGACGGCTTTCAGAATCATGATGGCGCGCCGCTCGGGGGGAACTCCGTACTTGAGGCACAGCATCGTGATGTCATCGGACTGCTCGGCGTCCAAGGTGAAATCAGTCAACGCGCGACGCACGCCGACGCCGATCGAGCGCGGGTTCATGGAGGCGTATTCGTACAGCGTCTCCTCGAGCCGATCTTCGCCGAACAGGGTATCGTCCGTGTCCATCGCCTCGGTCACGCCGTCGGTGTACAGGTAGAGCACGTCGCCGGTCTCGAGCTGCATGCAGCGCGATTGGTACGGCATCTCGTCGAAGAGCCCGAGCGGCAAGCCCGTCGCGCCGCGGATCCACTCCCACGTGCCGTCGTGCAGGACGAGGGGCGGGTTGTGGCCCGCGTTCACGTAACAGAGCTCGCCCGTCTCGTAATCCAGCAGGCATGCGAGAACGGTGACGAACATGCCCGCATCGTTGCCGATGCACAGTTGGTGGTTGGCGGCGGCGATGGCGTCGCTCAAGTTCAACCCCATTTCCATATAGTTTCTGATCTGGGTTTTCGCGGTCATCATGAACAGCGCTGCAGGGATGCCCTTGCCCGACACGTCCGCAATGACGAATCCGAGCTTGTGGTCTTCGACGAGGAAGAAGTCGTAGAAATCCCCGCCGACTTCCTTGGCTGTCTTCATGCTGGCATAGACGTCGAACCGGTCGATGTCGGGAAACGGCGGGAACTCGCGCGGCAAGGCGGATTCCTGGATGGCCTTCGCCGTGGCGAGTTCGCGGGCGTTGCGCTGCTCGGCCTCCGCGATAGAGTCCTTGAGCGCGGATACCGTCGTGTTGATGCCGGCGGAAAGCGAGGCGAACTCGCGGCTGTCCTGGATGACCACGCGTTCGTTCAGGTCGCCGCCCGTGATCTTCTTCAGAGAATCGTTCGCGTCGTCTATGCGCCGGATCACGAAGTTCCTGAGAAGGATGCCGGCCACGATTGCGGTGACTGCGATGAGCAGCAGGGCGAGCAACGCGACCGACGTCATGACGTAGGCCCTGTTGGCGAAGACCTGGTCGGGCGTGAGCAGGATTGCGATGTAGCCCGTTTTGCATCTATCGACGGCGAGGAACAGGAACTGCATGGTCGATGCACCCTCTGCGTCGACCTCCTCGATCACGGTTTGTCGCGGGGTGTCGTTGTTGTCGATTGCGAAGGCGAAGAACTCGTCTTTCGTCATGCCCGATTGCGACACGCCGACCAGGTCCAGGAACGGTTGCCCGATGGGGTACTCGTCGCTGTCGCTCGCCGTGATCGTGGCCGATTCGTCCAAGAACACCACGACGCCGTCGACGGATTCCATGTAGCCTTCGAGCAGGATGCCCGGGTCCGGATCGTCGTGCAATTCGACTTGCTTCGCGAGGTAGTCGATTTCGCTGAGCATCGAGGCGTTGGCGGCTTCCTGCTCTTGGATCGTCGTTAACGAGAAGATCGTCGAGCCTGCGAGCATGAACACGATGCTCGAGATGAGCGCCAGCCAGCTAGCGAACGTCCCCAGGAGCTTGCGGCTTGCCGTTCGGGTCGAGATGGAGCGTTCCGCGGTGTCGGCGATGCAGCAGAGCGCCACCATCGGCAAGATGTCCAAAACCATCTGGATGGCCATTCCCTTCGGCCCGCCTAGAAGGTACTCCCTGATTCTTTCCAGGTTTTCGATTCCGCCATACGAGACGACGGTCCCGATGGCTACGAACATGCTGGCGGCGATCGACGTCAGAGCGCATATCGCCGCCATGCGGGCTACGCGCACGGCACCCCGTGGGTTGTTACGCAGCGCGACGTCGAACAACAGGCCGGAGAGGACGCCGACGAGCATGAGCATGCCGAACGTGTTGATCGGCACCATGAAGTAGATCTCGTAGTAGTCGAGCGGGAGGAATGTGGCGTGGGCGAATACCACCGCCCCCGAATACAGGCCCAGGAACCCGCCCATGATCGGCCCGAAAAGCAGGCTGCCCATGACGAGCGGCGCCAAGAGGAGCATGAGGTAGACCGGCTTGTCGTCGACGATGCCGATGCTCCAGAACCCGAGCTCCGCGAACGACATGGCCGCGATGCTCGCCAAGACGAGTATGAGCATGGCGATGCGCACGGCGACGGGCCGCGAGGCCATGCGTCCCCAGGCTCTGGTCGAAAGTCCCTGCAGCGGCCCTTTGCCGTCGGATGCGCGCGTCGCGGTGTTGCGGGTGGTCGCCGTGCTGTCCATACGCCTCCCGTCGGTTCGTGCCTTGGCCTCGGATATCGTTCTAATGCCTATGATACGACAGGTTGACCGCCTTTCGGCGCTTCCGCGCATCGTTGCCTTCAGATAAGAAAGGCGGGCGCCCCGGCTTGGAGCGCCCGCCTCGTGTCTCTTGCGAAATCAGCTCGTGCGACTTGCCTACAGCTGCGGACCGGCGGCGACGAGCGCCTTGCCCTCGTCGTTGGTCTGGTACTTCACGAAGTTCTTCACGAAGCGCTCGGCCAGGTCGCGGGCCTTCTCGTCCCACTCGGCGGGATCGGCGTACGTGTCGCGCGGGTCGAGGATCGCGGGGTCGACGCCGGGCAGCTCGGTGGGAACCTCGAATCCGAACAGCGGAATGGTCTTCGTCGGGGCCTTCAGCACGTCGCCGCTCAGGATGGCGTCGATGATGCCGCGCGTGTCCTTGATGGAGATGCGCTTGCCGGTGCCGTTCCAGCCGGTGTTCACCAGGTACGCCTTCGCGCCGGACTGCTCCATGCGCTTCACGAGCTCCTCGCCGTACTTGGTCGGGTGCAGCTCGAGGAACGCCTGGCCGAAGCAGGCGCTGAACGTCGGCGTGGGCTCGACGATGCCGCGCTCCGTGCCGGCGAGCTTGGCGGTGAAGCCGGAGAGGAAGTAGTACTTCGTCTGCTCGGGGGTGAGGATGGAGACCGGGGGCAGGACGCCGAACGCGTCGGCCGACAGGAAGATCACGTTCTCGGCAGCCGGGCCGGACGAGGTCGGGCGGACGTTCTTCACGATCTTCTCGATGTGCTCGATCGGGTAGCTCACGCGCGTGTTCTCGGTGACGCTCTTGTCGGCGAAGTCGAGTTTGCCGTCCTCGTCGCAGGTCACGTTCTCGAGCAGGGCGTTGCGCTTGATGGCGTTGTAGATATCGGGCTCGGATTCCTTGTCGAGGTTGATGACCTTCGCGTAGCAGCCGCCCTCGAAGTTGAAGACGCCGTTGTCGTCCCAGCCGTGCTCGTCATCGCCGATGAGCAGGCGCTTCGGGTCCGTCGACAGCGTGGTCTTGCCTGTGCCGGAAAGGCCGAAGAAGATGGCCGTGTGCTCGCCGTTCATGTCGGTGTTGGCCGAGCAGTGCATGGCGGCGATGCCGCGCAGCGGCAGATAGTAGTTCATCATGGAGAACAGGCCCTTCTTCATCTCGCCACCGTACCAGGTGTTGATGATGACCTGCTCCTTGCTCGTGACGTTGAAGGCTGCGACGGTCTCGGAGTTCAGGCCGTAGTCCTTGTAGTTCTCGACCTTGGCCTTAGACGCGTTGTAGCAGACGAAGTCGGGCTCGAAGGTCTCGAGCTCCTCGTCGGTCGGGACGATGAACATGTTCTTGATGAAGTGGGCCTGCCAGGCGACCTCGAGGATGAAGCGGACGGCGAGGCGGGAATCGGCGTTGGCGCCGCAGAAGCAGTCGACGACGAACAGGCGCTTGCCGGACAGCTGCTTGGTCGCGATGTCCTTCATGGCCGCCCAGGTTTCCTCGGTCATGACATGGTTGTCGTTGGGGTACTCGTCGGTCGTCCACCAGACGGTGTCCTTGGAGTTCTCGTCCATGACGATGTACTTGTCCTTGGGGGAGCGGCCCGTGTAGATGCCGGTCATAACGTTGACGGCGCCCAGCTCGGTCAGCTGGCCCTTGTCGTAGCCGGTCAGCTCGGGTTTCATCTCCTCTTCAAAAAGGAACTCGTACGAGGGGTTGTAGACGATTTCCTTGACGTCGGTAATACCATACGCGCTCAGATCGGGGATAGCCATGTCACACCTTTCACTTGCAGTACCGTTTGGCTCAATGGTGCTAATAATAACCGTCCCAATCAAATATAGGTAGACGGATATCGACTCGTTTCGGCCGAATCGGGCAACGGGCTTTGAGACCTTGCGGTTACGGGCGCTTGCGAAACGGGAATCGCGGTCGCGCGTGTTTGTGGAGTGCCCGCATCACGGCTTCGGGAAAGGGGCGATGTATTAAACTGGGGCGCAGCCCGCAAACGCGCGCATGCAGGCGGGCGGCCTGTGAACCGAGAGAGGAGCACGCATGGCGATTTGCCGCGTCGATGAGTCGTTCGATTTCAGCTCGTTCGCCGGCGCATCGTGCGCGTTCGGCGTCTTCGACGGGCTGCATATCGGACACCAGTACCTCGTGCGGTGCGCCTTGGAGACGGCGGCGCAGTCGGACGGGCGCAGCATCGCGCTCACGTTCGACATAGACCCCGACGAGGTGTTCCATCCCGACCGGCTGAAGAAGCTCATGAGGAACGCCGATCGGCTCGAGGCGCTCGAGGGGTCGGGGGTCGACATGGTCGCAGTGCTCCCCTTCACGCGGGAGTTCTTCTCGCTTTCCCCCGAAGAGTTCCTGGCGACGACGTTTCCCGCCGGCGTGCCCGCGCACCTGCACGTGGGCGAGGACTTTCGGTTCGGCGCCAAGGCGGCCGGCACCGTCGAGACCCTGAAGGAGTGGGGCGAGCGGGCCGGGTGCCGCATCCACGCGCACGAGCTCGTGAGCTCCGACGGGGCGCCCATCACCGCCACGCGCATTCGCAAGCTCCTGCTCGCGTGCGACCTCGATGAGGCGAACAGGCTCTTGGGGCGGCCGTACTACCTGTGCGAGACCGTTCAGCCCGGTCGCGGCGAGGGAGCGGATTTCGGGTTTGCGACGGCCAATCTCGTCGTGAAGCCCCACGACCGCGTGCTCGGGGAGGGCGTGTACGCCGCGTACGCCACCGTCGACGGCGTCCGCTTCAAGGCGGCCGCGTCGGTGGGCGTGTCCCCGACGTTCGAGGCGACGTCGACGGCCAACATGGAGGTGCACATCCTCGATTTCGAAGGCGATCTCGTCGGCAAGGCCGTGAAGGTCGAGTTCGTGAGACATTTGCGTCCCATGATCAAGTTCGAGAGCGTCGACGAGCTCATCGCAACCGTGATGTCGAACATAGAATGGGTCCGCGAAAACCTCTAGTCATCACGTCAGGGTTACGCTTGGAACAAAAAATCGACCGAGTAACGCAATAATGAAAGCTCAGAGCCACAACTCGGAGTTATCATATCTATTTGTCTGTAAGAATGGGCAAGGCGCGTTCCTCGAGGGGATGGGCGCCGCGGAGGAGTTGTATGGAAAACCGAAAGATTGGGTTCACTGAAACCATCTTGCGCGATGCGAGCCAGAGCCTTATCGCCACCAGGCTCTCGTTCGACAAGATGGAGCCGATTCTCGCCAAACTGGACCAGGCGGGATACTATTCGCTCGAGTGCTGGGGCGGCGCGACGTTCGACGTGTGCCTGCGCTTCCTCGACGAGGATCCGTGGGAGCGCCTGCGCAAGTTCAAGGCCGCGATGCCGAACACGAAGCTGCAGATGCTGTTCCGCGGCCAGAACATCCTAGGCTACAAGCATTATCCGGACGACATCGTCCGCCGTTTCGTCAAGGCCTCGGTTCGCAACGGCATCGACATCATTCGCCTGTTCGACGCGCTGAACGACGTCGACAACCTGAAGGTGGCCATCGAGGCCGCCGTCGAGGAAGGCGCAATGGCCTCCGGCGCCATCTCCTACACGACGAGCCCCGTGCATACGCTCGACGCGTACGTCAAGCTCGCCAAGGAGATGCAGAGCATGGGCGTGTCCACGATCTGCATCAAGGACATGGCGGGCATCATGACGCCCGCCGAGGCGTATGACCTCGTGTCGGCGCTGAAGGACGCAATCGACCTGCCGGTCGTCCTGCACACGCACTGCACGACGGGCATGGCCTACCTCACCTACCTCAAGGGCATCGAGGCCGGCGCCGACGTCATCGACACGGCCATCTCCCCGTTCTCGGGCGGCACGTCGCAGCCCGCGACCGAGACGCTGTGCGTCGCGCTCAAGGGCCTCGGCTACCAGGTCGACCTCGACGAGCCGCTGCTCTACGAGATCGCCGACTACTTCAAGCCGATCCGCAACGACTACCTGGCCGACGGCACGCTGAACCCCATCTCGCTGACGACGGACACGCAGTGCCTGAACTACCAGATTCCGGGCGGCATGCTCTCCAACCTGCTCTCGCAGCTCGAGATGCTCAACTCGCTCGACAAGTTCGAGGACGCGCT
>CAMOUE010000122.1 GCA_946626265.1 uncultured Eggerthellaceae bacterium
ATTCCCTCCAAGCGCCGCGGCTGGGCGCGGCCGCCTTGCTAGTACATCATCACTTCGAACAGGCCCTCGTACGCGAGCGACAGCCGGTCGAGCGCGTTCGAGAGCGCATCCGCATCCGCGGCGTCGGCTGCCCAGGCGAGTCCGCACCCCGCGTCGATTTCCGACGGGACGGGAATGATGCGGCCGGGTACGCCATGTTCGCGCGCGGCTCCTTCCATCGCCATCGCGTCGGACGTCGTCGCGAACGTGACCACTGTCTTGAGCGTCTTTGCGCGCATCAGCGAAGCTCCCCTGCGATCTCGGTTACTGCACGAATGCCGGCGTCAATCTCCTCGGCCGTGTTGAGGTGCGAAAAGCTGAACCGCACGGCGCCTTGCGTCTCGGTGCCGAGCGCCTCGTGCATGAGCGGCGCGCAGTGGGCGCCGGCGCGCGTGCATATGCCGAAATCGACGTTGAGCATGTCGGCGACAAGCGACGAATCGGCATCGTCGACGTTGAGCGCGACGATGCCCGTGCGGCCGGCGCCGCCGCCTCCGTACAGTTTCACACCGGGGATGGCGCGCACGCCATCGGCGAAGCGGGTTGCGAGGGCGAGGGCCTCGGCGCGCAGGGCGTCGATTCCTTTCCCTTCTATATAGATAAGCCCCGCAAGCAGGCCCGCGATGCCGTGCGCGTTGAGCGTTCCCGCTTCGAGGCGCTCGGGCATGAACGCCGGGTGCTCGCGGTCGTAGCTGTGCGTGCCCGAGCCGCCGACCTTGAGCGGCGCCACGTCAACGCCTTCCGCGACGACCAGGCCACCCGTCCCCTGAGGGCCGAACAGGCTCTTGTGCCCGGTGAAGCATACGACGTCGAGGCGGTCTTTCGCCATGTCGATCGGCACGACGCCGGCCGTCTGCGCGGCGTCGACGACGAGCAGCGCCCCGTGGGCGTGCGCGATCTCGGCAAGGCAGGCTATGTCGTACACGTCGCCGGTCAGGTTCGACGCATGCGTGACGGCAGCCAGGCGCGTGTTCGGGCGGAAGGCCGCGTCGAACGCCCCGTAGTCGAGCGACCCGTCCGAGCCGATCGGCACGACTGACACGTCCGCCGTCCCCGCGTCCTGCAACCGGAACAGCGGGCGCAGGACGGAGTTGTGCGATGCGGCCGTCGTGACGGCATGGTCCCCCGGCTGCATGAGCCCGAATAACGCGACGTTGAGCGCCTCGGTCGCGTTGGATGCGAATGCCACGCGCTTTGCGCCAGGTCCGCCGAACAA
The DNA here is from genome assembly GCA_946626265.1 of uncultured Eggerthellaceae bacterium. Classification (GTDB taxonomy): domain Bacteria; phylum Actinomycetota; class Coriobacteriia; order Coriobacteriales; family Eggerthellaceae; genus UBA9715. Next base: position 1,256 of record CAMOUE010000122.1, read on the forward strand.
ATCCGACAGCTTCCGACGCGCCTGGAACACGGTCATGCCCGCATCGAGCGACGCCCCGTGCACACCGCGGCCCACGCCGCCGAACGCGCCGATGGCGGCAGCCACCGCTTCGGCCACGCCAGGCGGTTTCAGCATGGTGGTCGCCGCGTTGTCGAAATAGATCATCGGCTACGGCCTCACGATGATGCCGGCCTGCATCTGCTTCTCGACGATGACGTACATGTTCGTGACCTCGCCGACTGCCAGCTTGTCCTCGATGCCGTAATGCTTCAGGCACGTGCCGCACGAGAAGATCTCGACGCCGGCGTCCGCCAGCTTGTTCAGGTCCTCGAGCACCGGCGAGCCCTCGCAGGTCAGCTTAACGCCGCCGTTGTAGAACAGAATGCTGTCGGGCAGTTCGTCTTGCTGGGTGAGCGCGAAGACGAACGATTTGATCAAGACCTCTCCCAGCTCGTTGTCGCCGTGCCCCATGACGGGCGACGACACCACCACGACGCACGGGCCCGTGCCGGCGCTCCCGCCCGCGGCCGGAGCCGCTGCGGAGCTTTCGGCGGTCTTCACGATTTTGACCGAGTACTTCTCCTCGGCGAGCTGCTCGGAGGTCACCTCGCATTTCTGGGCATGCGCGAAGCTCGTGAGGTTCTTCACCGACGTCTCGTTGTCAACGAGCATCTCGAGCGTGCCCTCGTCGATCGTGGCGAGCGCCTTTTTCGCCTTCACCACGGGAATCGGGCACTTGTCGCCCAGTGCGTCAACAGTCAGTTCCATGTTCTTCTCCTATCGTCGTAGCGTGCTAGCAGTATACGTCCCGATTCGGGTCGATTTGATTGGGAAGGGGCACGATGCCTTCGGTGGGAACGCCGTTTTCGCGCGCGATCAGCTCGACGCGCGCAGCGTCGTCGCACCCGATCAGCAGCGATACGCCGCAGCAGGAGCGCGCCTGCCGCGGCGTGGTCGATATGCGGGCTCCGAGGCCGGCTTCGCGCACGAGCCCGAACAGCTCCATGGCGTCGGTGTGGCTCGCGAACAGCACGTAGCAGTCGACCCGCTTGCCCGGGTTGTCCTGTCTCGCCTGCTCTATGAGGTCGTTCAGCTCCATGCGGTCAATCAGCTCCATTTGGTTGTGCGACGGCGCGTTGCCGGAAGACCCGTGGCTGGGCGGCACGCGGGTGGACGGCGACACGCGACCGGCCCGCGCATCGTTAACCGAGCATCTCGACGAAGGCCTCGACGCGGGTGCGCAGCTGGCCGGCGTCGTTGTCGGTGTAGTCGGTCTCGATGTCGAGCACGGGGATACCGGCTTCCTCGAGCGCCTTCTCGAGCGCCGGAGCCTCGGTCTTGAACGTCGTGCAGAACTTCAGGTTCGTGTTGATGACGCCGTCGACGTTGTACTCCTTGGCGAGCGCGAGGACCCCGTCGATGCGGGCGGCGTTCGGGGTGAAGCAAGCGCAGTTGATCTTCATGTAGCGCTCGGCAAGGGCCTGGTACATGCCCTCGAGCGTGGTCTGCGACTCGTCGACCAGGTTCGTGAAGAACTTGGTGCCCGTGCAGTTCTCCTCGCAGACGATGGCAGCGCCGGACGTCTCGATGATGTGGTGCAGCTTCCAGTTCGGGATGGCGAGCGGCGTGCCCGTGAGCAGGATGCGCTTCGTGCCGGCCGGGAACACGCTCACGCCGTCGGCAACGCGCTTCTCGAGCTCGTCGGCGAGCTTGTTTGCCATCTCGGCACAGCGGACCGGGTCGTCAAAGAACGCGATCTGCATCATGAGCAGCGCGTCGGTGCCCGAAATCGGGATGGCGCCCGCGTTTTTGCGCGTCTCGTACACACGGGCGAGCGCACGGCGGCGCCCGTTGATGACCTTGATGGCAGAGGCGAGCTTTTCAGCCGTGATCTCGTTGCCCGTGACTTTCTCGACGTTGGCCTTGAACAGCGCGATCTCGTCGGCGAACGCCTTGACGTCCTGCGAACGTTTCATGTTCGGGAGGTTCATGATGTACATGTCGACGTCGGTCGCCATGATCTCGTACATCTTCTTCTTGCCGTCGCACGTGGTCTCGCCCACGATCTGGTCGGCGATGCGGAAGAACGGGCACGTGCGGCCGAGGCGGGCGCCGAGCGATGCCTTGATGAGCGGGCACATGTCGGCAGGCAGGTACTTCTCGCCCTCGGGAACCCAGAACTGCGAGCCGCCGCACAGGCCGGTCACTATGCCGTCGCCGGCGATGACGACCTCGTCGGGAACGTACGTGCAGAACGTGCCGAAGACTTTCTTGCCTTCCTTCTGAGCTTCGACGAGCTCGGAGGGGCGGATGCCGTGCACGTCAGCGACGACCATGTCCCAGAACGCCATGCCTTCGGGACGGTTCTCCTGCGACAGGAACACATCACCGAACGCCTGCGGCAGCACGGCGCACAGCTGGTCATGGGTATCGAGGTCCATACCCAAATCGGCCCACATCTGGTGATTCTTGTCCATGAGATAATCCTCTCTCAAAACGAACACGAAAAACAGCGGCACAGCATATGCGTATACATATATGAATACGCATGAGGTCATCCCCGCAGAAAGGAGCGAACAGAATCGACCGCTTGACCGTCAAGAAGACACGCCGCTGTCGCAATTGCAGCTTGCAGAATTCGAGGTCGAGCAGAAATAACTTCGGAATAGCCGCAACTAACTTGTGTCTTGATGATATCTCAACCGAGTACTGTTAAGAACACGTTTGCGCCTTTCGAGCAGATAGAGCGGTGACGTGCAACGTGCTTTTGCTATCATGGCTTGAAGCCGACACGACGCCGGAAACGGCGGCGGCAACAGCGCCTGCGACTGCACCGGCGCCGAAGCACATCCAACGAGGAACGACGCCATGGCAAAGAACGCGAAATCGAACCCTTTGAGAAGCCTGCCCCAAATCGAGGAGGTCTTGCGCCATGACGCCATGACCCGCGCGCTCGACGTCGTTCCCCACGATGCCGCCGCCGGCGCAGCCCGCGCAGCCGTCGAAGACGTCCGCCGTGCCATATTGGAGGGCGCAATAGCGCAGGCGAGCCTCGACGACATCGCCCGCGACGCTGCGCGACGCGTCGAGGCGCTGACGCAGAGGAGCCTGCGGCGCGTCGTGAACGCGTCGGGCGTCATCGTCCACACCAACCTCGGCCGCAGCATGCTCGCCCAGGAGGCCATCGACGCCGTCGACGACGTGATCCGCGGCTACTCGACGCTCGAATACAGCCTCGAGGACATGGCGCGCGGAAGCCGCCACGACCATTGCGAGAGCCTCATATGCACGCTGACGGGCGCCGAAGCGGCCATCGCGGTGAACAACAACGCCGCGGCCGTGCTCATGGTGCTTTCCCAGTTCGCGAGCGGACGGCAGGCAGTCGTCTCGCGCGGGGAGCTCGTCGAAATCGGCGGGTCGTTCCGAATCCCGGACATCATGGCGCTCTCGGACGCCCAGATGGTCGAGGTCGGAACCACGAACAAGACGCACGTGGCAGACTACGAGCGTGCGGTCACGGAAGAGACGGGGATGCTGTTGAAGGTCCATCCGTCCAACTACCGGATGATCGGCTTCACTGAATCCGTCGGCATCGCCCAGCTCAGGGCAATCGCCGACAAGCACGCCAGCAACGGCGGCCATCGACCGCTCGTGTACGAGGACCAAGGCTCGGGCGCCCTGCTCGCCCTCGATGCGTTCGGCAGCTACGCCGAACCGACCGTGCGCGCTTCCATCGAAGCGGGAGCCGACCTGGTGTCGTTCTCGGGCGACAAGCTCCTCGGCGGTCCGCAGGCGGGCATCATCGTGGGGAGGCGCGAACTCATCGACCAGTTGAAGGCAAGTCCGCTCGCCCGCGCATTGCGGCTTGACAAGATGACCCTCGCCGCGCTCGAAGCGACGCTGCGCCTCTATCTGTCCCCCGAACGCGCGCTCGAAAGCATCCCGACGTTGCGCATGCTGACCGAAAGCGCGGATTCGGTGCGCACCCGGGCAGAAGAGCTGCACGCGCTGGTTGCCAAGCGCGTTTCTCGCAAGCTCGCCGAGTTCTCGATCGTGCCGGAGGTGTCGCGCGCAGGCGGAGGCGCGCTTCCCATGTGCGATATACCCACGTTCGCGCTCGAGGTCCGTTTCGCGCGCGGATGCGCCCAGGATTGCGAGCGGTTCCTCGTGCAGGACTGCCCCGTCCCCATCGTGGCGCGCATCTCTCGCGAGACGCTCTTGTGCGACGCGAGGACGCTTACCGACCCCGACGAGCTGAAACTCGTCGCATCGGGCATCATCAGCTATTTCGAACAACTGCGATAATACAGTCAGCAGAAAAACGACGAGAGAGGATCTCACCATGGCAAAGTACCAGTTCCGTCCGCGGGGCGTCTGCTCCCAGCAAATCACATTCGCGCTCGAGGACGGCAAGCTGCACGACGTCGAGTTCTACGGCGGCTGCAACGGCAACCTGAAGGCGATCGGCAAGCTGCTCGAAGGCGCCGACGCCCAGTGGACCATCGACACGCTGTCCGGCAACACATGCGGACCGCGGCCCACGTCGTGCGCCGACCAGCTGACCATCGCCGTGAAGCAGGCGCTCGAACAGGAAGCGTAAGCCGCAAGTCGACACCCGGCTCGGCTCGATCAACGGACGCACAATCATGAACGCGCAGCAACCAGACCTGATACTCGGAACCGCAGGCCACATCGATCACGGCAAATCGGCCCTCGTGTTGGCGTTGACGGGCACCGACCCCGACAGGCTCGCAGAGGAGAAATCCCGCGGTATCACCATCAAGCTCGGATTTGCCCAGCTCGAACTGCCAAACGGCCGCACGATGGGCGTCGTCGACGTCCCAGGCCACGAGCGCTTCGTGAAGCAGATGATCGCCGGTGCGACGGGAGTCGATGTGGCATTGCTCGTCATCGCGGCCGACGACGGCGTGATGCCGCAGACCGTCGAGCATGTCGCCGTGCTGCAAACGCTTGGCATCGGGACGTGCGTGGTCGCGTTGACGAAAGCGGACCTGGTCGACGACGACTGGCTCGAGTTCGTCTCTGGCGAGGTTGCGGAATACCTGGCAAGCACGCCCTTTGCAGACGCCCCCATCGTCGCGGTCTCGAGCAAGACCGGTCGCGGCCTCGACGAGCTGAAAGACGCGATCCAGAAAGCGAGCGAGCGCGCAAGCCGCGTGAACCGCGGCGCCGCGGCGCGTTTGCCCATCGACCGCGCGTTCTCGATCAAAGGCGCCGGAACCGTCGTCACGGGGACGCTTTGGAGCGGCTCGGTGTCGGCGGGCGACGAACTCGAGGTGCTCCCGGGCGAGAAACGCTTCCGCGTCCGCTCGATTCAGATCCACGGCACCGACACCGAATGCGCCCATGCGGGAAACCGCGTTGCGTTGAACTTGGCAGACGCGCCGAGCGGCGCGCTTGGGGCGGGCGATTTTCTCTGCACGCCGGAAAGCGTGCACCTCACGGACCGGTTCGACTGCCTGTTCACCTACCTCGACACCGCCAAGCGCAACAAGCCGCTCGAGACAGGCGCGCGCATGCACGTCGCGCACGGGACGCGGGAGGTTATCGGCCGCGTTCTCTTCTGCGACGGGTTGCAGAAGCTCGCTCCCGGCGATTCGGCGTATGCGCAGATCCGCCTCGAGGAAGAGC
>CAMOUE010000123.1 GCA_946626265.1 uncultured Eggerthellaceae bacterium
GCCTGCGCCAGATGCGCGCGATACTCACCGACATCTGCGAGGGCCGCGGCAAGCCAGGCGACATCGAGCTGCTCGAGCGCATCGGGCGCACCATGCAGGATGCGTCGCTGTGCGCGCTCGGACGCACGGCGCCCAACCCGGTCATGACCACCATCAAGTTCTTCCGCGACGAATACGAGGCGCACATCGAGCGCAAAGAATGCCCCGCAGGCGTCTGCGCCGACCTGACGCAGTTCGCCATCAAGGCCGACGCCTGCACCGGCTGCGGCCTGTGCTCGCGCGCCTGCCCCGCCGGCGCGATTTCGGGCGATCGCAAGGAAGTCCATGTCATCGACCCGGCCAAGTGCATCGCCTGCGGTAGCTGCCGCGAGGCGTGCCGCTTCAACGCCGTGCTGACCGAAAGGAGGCCGTCATGAGCGAGATGATCACCGTCACCATCGACGGCGTCGAATGCACGTGCGAGAAAGGCGAGTACATCTACGACGTCGCCAAGCGAAACGGCATCCGCATCCCGGTTCTGTGCCGCCACGACGCGTTTCCCGACCATCGCGCCTGCTGCCGCGTATGCATCGTGGAAGTCGAGCAGCGTGGCCGCACGAAGGTCGTCACGTCGTGCGTCTACCCCATCGACGGCGAATGCGAGATCCGCACGAATTCGGAGCGCATCCAGGAGGAGCGCGCCGTGATCTTCGCGCTGCTCGGCCACCGCGCACCCGATGCCGAAGTGATCGGAAAGATGAGCAGCCGCCTGGACATGAGCGGTTTCGACCGCCTCGTCTCGATCGACAACGAGAAATGCATCCTGTGCGGCCTGTGCGTACAAGCGTGCAACGCCCTGGGCACGGGCGCCATCTCCACCGTGCAGCGCGGCACCGACAAGAAGGTCGACACGCCCTACGACAAGCCGTCCGAGTTCTGCGTGGGTTGCTTGAGCTGCGCGAACGTCTGCCCCACCGGCGCTATTGAGTATGAGCAGACCAATGCGACCCGCACCATCTGGAACCGCGAGTTCGAGCTGGTGCACTGTGCCGAGTGCGGCGCGGTCATGGGCACGCCCGAATCGATCCGCCACGCCGTGGGCGCCGAGGGCGACATGCCGACCGTCTGCGACTCGTGCCGCAAGAAAAAGCTGGCTGACGAGATGATGCGTACCTACCGTTACGTATAAATGTGTAAAAAGGGTCAGACCCTTTTTACACATTTTGCGGCGGCGCGTAAGTCGGGACCGACCCTCTCGCGGCGGCGGAAAAGGGTGGGCCGGAGCGCTTCCCAATACCCACAGCGCTCCGGCCCACTTATACTGTAACATCGATTGAATCGATGTAAAAGGAATCGTATTTCGAGGCTTAAGGCTTTGCCCGCCGTCCGCCGTCAAGGCTTCGCCACCGAGGAGCGCCCTATGAAATTCCCGAACCGCTACGACCGCAACATGACCGCGCTTTCGCAGGAAGAATGCGCGGCGCTCGCAGAAAAGCGCATCGTCGTCGTGGGATGCGGCGGGCTGGGAGGCGCGGTCATCGAAGCGCTTGCGCGCATCGGCGTGGGGCACCTGCGCGTCATCGACGGAGACGTGTTCGAGGAGAGCAACCTCAACCGCCAGCTGCTCTGCACCGAGGAAGCGCTTGGACGCGAGAAAGCCCTCGTCGCAGCTGAACGCGTACGGGCGATCAACAACGAGGTCGCCGTCGAGCCGATCGTGGCCTACCTGAGCGAGGCAAACGCGCCTACGCTCCTTGCCGACGCCGAGTGCGTCGTCGATTGCCTCGACAACCTGGAGGCGCGGTTCTGGCTCGCGCATACTTGCCAGCATCTGGGAACGCCCGTCGTGTACGGCGCGATCGCGGGCTGGTTCGGACAGGCGTGCACGGTCTATCCCGGCGACCCCTCGTTCGTGAGCGTCTACGGCGAGCCCTTCGAAAGCGGTGGCGAAAGCCAGCACAAGAAACTCGGGAACCTGCCGTTCACGGCCAATGCGATATCGGCCATCCAAGCCGCCGAAGCCGTGAAGATCGTGCTCGACCGCCCCGGCCAGATCCGCAACCGCCTGCTCATGGTCGATCTGCTCGACGGCTCCGTCGACGACATGGAACTGCGATAACGACTGTTATGTTCAAAGGTGAAACCAATCGCCTCGACCTCGATTGCGGCATCGCCTACGCGCGCATCGCTGCATGGCTCGACGGCGAGCTCGCGCTTCCCCGCGAAGACGGTTGCTGGCTTTTCCGCGACGACCTCCAAACGTGCCGCATCACACTCGAAACGCTGGAAAGCCGCACGTTTCGCCGCGTGAGCATCGAGCGCACCAGGCTCGTCGCCGAAGGCGACGCCGGCGCGCTCGAATCGTTCGATAGGCTGTTCACGCTGCGTTTCATATCCGCCGGTGGTTAAGGAGCGGGTCGGCCCGAACCCACGGCTACACCCGGCCCGCCCCCGTGATCAACCCGCCCCTTCTGAGCGGTCAACCAAGAACATGGAAAACTCGAGAACCTAGCAGAGCTGGCCGCCGTCCATGACCAGATGCTGCCCCGTCATGAAGCTCGACGCATCAGACGCCAAAAACAGGATGCCGTAGGCGATATCCTCGGGCTCTCCAAAGCGCCCGAGTGGGATTTTCGCCTGAAACTGCTCGACCAGCTGGGGATACGCCATCATGCCATGTGTCATGTCGGTATCGATGAGGCCAGGGTAGATCGTGTTCACGCGCACCTTGTAGGGGGCGAGGGCTCTGCCGAGGTTGTGCGTCAGCGAGCGAATCGCGCCCTTGGTGGCTGTATAGGCCGCCGACCCATCGGCCGTCCAGGCTGCAAGCGACGCCACGGGAATGATGCTGCCCACGCCGTTCTTCGCGCATTCTTCCCAACCGTACTTCATCATCCAGAACACGCCATCGAGGTTGATGCCCTGGACTTTGCGCCAATTGTCGGTATCGAACACCATGTTCATGTCACCGCGAGACGGCAATCCGGAAATGCCGGCGGAAAGCACCATGACGTCCAGCCGCCCGAACTGCGACACGCACGCCTCGACTGCCGCCTTGCACTGCTCTTCGGAGGCAACGTCGCAGGCAACGAAGCCCACCTCACCACCCGACGCTTCAATTTCCGCCGCGACCTCTGCAAGCTTGTCCTCACGCCTGGCGACGAGGAACACCTTGGCACCGTTGGCCGCGAGTACCTTGGCCGACACGCTGCCGATGCCATGCGAGCTCGCCCCGGTAACGAGCGCCACGCGCCCGGTCAAGTCGAAGATATCCTCATGAATCATTATCGACCCCTCCCTATTCCGATGGGGTTTGCAGTCATTTCGAAACAAGGAACGGCGCCCCGTCCAAGCGATGCGCCGCCCCTTCAAAACCAGGCCGAGCCGATCGGCCAGTCGCACTGCCGCCGACTCACCCCTAAGCGCTATTCGCCTTCCATCCTGAAGATGGTCTTGAGGCCGGAGTTCTTGTCGCAGGCGGCCGCGAAGGCCTCGTCGGCTTGATCGAGCGTGAACTCGGCCGTGATCAGCTGAGACATGTCGACCGTCTTGTCGCGCAGCACCTCGATGACCTCGCGGGCGTCAGCGGGCGTGTACGACCGTGAGCCCATGACGGTGTACTCCTTGCTCATGAACTCGCTCGGCGTGATCTCGAGCGGACGGCCGTCCAAGCCGACCGTCGCGAAGACCGAACCGGGACGGCCCTGCTCCATGTATTCCTTGATCAGGATTCCCAGCCCAACGTAGTCGAGGTACTTGTCCACGTTGGCACGCTCGTAGGAGTTGATGTTGACGATGCCAAACTTCTCGCCGGCATAGTCGATGAGGCTCGCTTCGGTGTTGTCGAACACGTCGACGCCCCAGGCCTTCGCGAACTCGATGCGCTCGGGCATCTGCTCGCCCACGACGATGTTCTTCACGCCCTGATGCGTCATGGCCGCCCAGCCCATGAGGCCGATGGGACCCGCGCCCCACATGAGCACGTTGTCGCCAACTTGCACGCCGGCACGGTTCTTACAGTGCGTGCCTACGCCGCATGGCTCGATGAGCGCCGCCGTGCGCAGCGGCAAGTCGTCGGGAATGAGATGCACAGTCTCGCCGGCCACCGCCTTCACCGTGCCCGCGTATTCGGCGAAACCGCCGGCCATACATGAGAACCGCGAACCCATCGGTGATACGAAGTTGGGGTCGACCCACACGCGGTCGCCCTCCTTGAACCCTTCCACGTTCTCGCCAGTTTCGACCACGTACCCGACGAACTCGTGTCCGAATTTTGACCCGTCGGCGATGCCGCCGTACAGGCCGCCTTTCGTGTAGCCGTGCACGTCGGAGCCGCAGATGCCTGCATAGGCGACCTTGATTAGCAGCCCATCCGGCCCGAAATCGGGAATGGGCGCGTCGACCAGCTCAACTTCGCCCTTCGTCTTGAAAACCAGCTGCTTCATAGTACCTTCCATGATCCCCCCTCGTGTCGATGATTCGTATCGAAGATTGCCCCTCAGGGCTCTACTCAAGGTACTGACCAGCAACGTTCCAGGTCAGCTGGAGCATATGTCATTGTTGGGACCGGCTGGCCGACCGCGTCGACCAGCCGAGCCGCGGAAATCCCCCTACCCTTCCTTCATCGCGGCGATGACGGTCTGCAAGTCCATCCAGGGGCTCTCGCCGTCCCAGATCTCGCGCGCCTTCTTCGTCATGTCGATGACGGGGTTGTATTCGTGGATCTCGAGATGATGGCCGATGTTCTCGCCGCACATCGTATCGACGTAGGCGATGGGCTTGCCGCTGCTCGTCATCTCCTGGCCAACTTCGTAGCCATGGTCCTTGAGCCATGCGATAGCCTCGTCGTAGTTGTCGACGATGACGTTCACGTGGTTGAAGCCGTAGCCGTTCTCGTCGAAGAGCATCGCCTCGTCGTTCGTCTTCTGCACGAACTCGACCTGCATCGGGCCCCACATGCCCAGGGCGATCACGATCTCGGGATCGGCCTCTTCGCCGCGTACCGTGCACGTCTCGTAATGCAATGGGCCCATCTTCAGAAACGGGCCGGCTCCGAAGAGCTCGTAGAATTCCTGGACGGCCGCATCGATGTCCTTGACCGTATATGACAGCTGGTCAGGACCCCATTTATTGAAAATCGTCTCGTGCATGCTTCCTCCTTACAGTCACGCGCCCTCGGGTCGGCCCAACTCGGCGCACCCCCCCGCGCGGCGCACCGCTGCGCTGCACCCGCTACGCGCTCGGCGGTTTGGGAATACTCGGCGGAACCGGGTTGCTCGGCGCCTGAGGCGCCGACGGCATGGGCGGCATGGTCGCGAACGAATCGAGCTTAGCCTGATCGGCATCGAAGTCGACCTTCATCTGTTCGAGCGGCTCGCCGCACTGGGCGCACTCCGTGGCGATGGGCTTGTTGTTAGCCCCGCATTTGGGACACTTCTTCATCTGCATCTCGGTTGGTCTGAAGCACATTTCCTTCTCCTCTTCTGACTAGTTGCCGCTATCCGCAACGTCGACGAGCGTGATTTCGAACAGCAGGTCCTCGCCTGCGAGCTCGTGGTTGCGGTCGAAGTAGAGCCAACCCTCCTCGGCTCTGATCAACCGTGCGCGTATCGATTCGGCCGGCGTCTCAATGACGATGAACTTGCCTACTTCGAGATTCTGGGCGTTGGGGAACATCGTCGCCGGGACGCGCTCGATGAGAGACTCGTCATAGGGGCCGTACGCATCCTCGCATGCGATGCGCACGTTCACGGTGTCGCCAACCGACATCGTGCGAACGACGCTCTCGAACGAGGCGAGCATCGTGCCGTCGCCCATCGTGAACTCGAACGGCTCTCCGACCAGGTACGAGTTGCTGAACTCGGCCCCGTTGGAGAGTTTCCCGATGAAGTCGACCTTGACCTTCTGTCCGTCTTGAATCATTGCTCTTCCGTTCCGCGAGCAGGCGCGCAACCGGGCTGTTCCCAATTACGCGCCTTGCCAGTGATAAGGTTGCGCCACATGCCGTCGATCTTCGCGTAGAGCGGGCGGAGAACCATGTGCCCACCGTGCCGGGACGTGCCCACGTAGGCCACGGACCCCTTCCCGCCGACAGCCATCCAAACGTTGCTGTCAACCTCGATGTACCGGTTGCCGTCGACGCCGCGAAGCACGAGCGGCATATCCTCCATGCCGCATACGGGCACTTCGCCCACACCTACCTGCTCGCAATACAAGCGGGCACGCTGCGCATAGTCGACGGCTTCCGGCATCATGAGACCTGCTTACGCCAATGCAATGTCGGGCAGCCCCTGGTCCTTATCGAGCGTCGAAACCTCGATCTCCTTGACCTTGCCGTCCTTCTCGATGGTGACCTTGTACTCGGCAGCCGGGATCTCCTTGAACCAGAAGTCGCCCCACATGTCGGTCTCGGTCTCGAACGTCGCATCGGCGCTCGCAGCGGTCACCTTGGCGCCCTCGACGATCTCCATCGCATCGGGGTCGTAGACCGTCGCAGCGATGAACGTCTGCGGGAGCTCCTTGTAGTACACGTTGGACTGCGGATCGAGCTGCTCGGCACCCTCGAGGTCGAACTCGGACTCGTCGCCGAACTGGATGGCCTCGACCGCGCAGCTGTCGACGCAACGCGGGATGCGAATCGGAGAATCCGGGTCGTCGAGCAGATGCGCGCAGCCGGTGCAGCCCTGCGGGATCTCGAGCTCTTCATTCCAGTAGACGCCCTCGAACTTGTCGGCGATGTCCTTGCGACCCTTGGCCTTGGCCGGGTCGATGACGACGAGCCCATCCTCGCGGTCCATGACGACCTCGGGTGCGAACTCGGCGATGGCCTTGGTCTGCGCGCCGATGACCGGGACGTACGACACGCGCACGTGCGAGCCGGCACCGCGCTCCTTCTCGGTCAGGTTCATCCAGAAC
>CAMOUE010000124.1 GCA_946626265.1 uncultured Eggerthellaceae bacterium
GGGGTGGCAGGATACCGGGGATGTGCGCTGATCAGGGGGCGCCCCGGCAAGCGGCACCGGCAGGATACCGGGGATGTACGCTGTCGAGCGCGGAGGACGCTGTCGGGCGGGGCGGGCGAAGAAAACCCGTCATCCGACGCGGGAGGCTGCATCCGCCTTCGCATCAGCCGCGGCCCCGCTCGGCGCCGTGGCCTCGCCTGTCGCTGCTGCGGCCCCGCTCGGCGCCGTGGCCTCGCCCGCAGCCGCGGTCCCAGCCGCTGCCGTCGCCGCTGACTTCGCGTCCATCTTCGCCTTTTTCCGCTCCTCCTTGGAAGGCACCCGATGGTCTACGAAAGCCATGCGCACGTCGTCGCGCCTCAGCATCCTCGACAGGTAGGAGTTCTCGTTGTTCACCATGAGCGTGAGCATCATGCCGAGCACGATCGGCAAATAGAACGTGAAGAAACGCCAGATGAACGTCGAAAGCGCCACGATCGACGGATCGCCGTACACGTAATTGAAGAACGTGATGTAGCTCGCCTCCGATGCGCCGATGGCGCCCGGCAGCGGGACGAACGAGGCGATAAGGTACACGAACGCCTGGCAGGACACGACCGTGAAGTAGTCGTTTGCCTCGAGGCCGAACCCGGCGAAAATGACCCACGACAGCGAGAAATACACTGTCAGCTGCACGAATGTCACGAGGCAAACCTTAATCAACAACGCAGGCCGCTTGAGCAGATAGCGGATGCCGACATAGGATTCCTCGAGCGACTTGGTCGCCTCGAACAGCGTATGGCTCGGATCCTTCAAGATGCCGATGCGCCCGAGCAAATTAATGGCCCACGTGACGATCCGAATGATGCCGTTCTTCGCGAACGCGAGCGCCAGCAGCATGGCGATGAGCACGAAACCGCCGACGAAGCCGATGGCGACGAGATACATGATCGGCCTCAGGTCCTGCATGAAGTAATTGAACCTGAGCGCCAGAACGATGATGGCGTAGACGATCATGGTGAACTGGTAGGCGATGAAACGGCACAACAGCATGGGCATGGCATGCTCGACCGGCAACCCGAACCGTGCATAGTAGTACGCCTGCATGGGCTGGCCGCCGCTCGACAGCGGTGTGATGCAGTTGAAATACTGCCCGATAACCGTGACGATAATCGTTTTGAAGAACGAGAAGCCCCTGAACAGGTCGTTGCAAATAAGCTGCATGCTGACCGACTCGAGGAGCCAGTAGATGATGATGCCCGCGAGCGCCAAGAGCAAGAACGCGTAGTTGAACGACGTGAACGCGTTGATGGTCTGCTCGCCCTCGCCGGCGATGAACAAGTAGCCGAACATGACGAGGAACGCGATGCCGCACAGGACGATGTTCAGCTTGCGCCCAAGCGAATGGGCCGTCCCCTTATCGGGAATGACCTCGTCTTCCTCGATTGCCGTCAAGTCGATGTCGGTCAGGTTGATCTTGCGCCCGGACTCGGCGCGCTCCGAACCGTCGGCGGAAACGGAATGCATCCAATGGCTGGCGTCGGCGTAAATCGGGTCAACGTCCATCTCGTCGTTTATGCTCGAGGACGCAAACGCCTGCCCGGATGCGCTGGTCGAACCGGCGCTTTCCCAAGGCGAGATATCATGCCCGTCCGTATTCGAGGTGTGCTCGTCTGAGCCTGTTGGCTTGGCGATGTTCATGAATCCCCTCTCGGGCAAGCGCGTTACGCGAATTTGAAAATCTTCTGCGCAAGGGCGTAACCGCCCTGTGCAACGAGGCGACCGACCCGCGTGCGCCGATTCGCTAAACCGGCCCACGTGCGCTTCACGTTATTGTACAGCGTCATGTCGGATTCTTTCATGAAAGCCCAAAGCTCACGATTTTTCTCGAGCGAATCCGGCGTATTGATCTTGAACAGATAGATGGTCGAAACGCTCATCATGCACGATATGTAGCCCATCATGAGCAACGCGCGGTTCGGCTCGTGTCGGTACAGCTCCGTGTAGTTCGCATCGGCGATGGCGAGGCGCGTCGCCATGAGCTGCTGGTCGATGTGCTTCTTCACAACCTCGACCTCGACGGATTGTCCCTCGCGGCCAATGATGTAGTGGTAGGCGTCCACGTCGAGATAGTAGAGCTTCTCGACCCACGGCATCGGGTGAAGCACGAACAGGCTGTCCATGTAAGACACGCCCGTCGGCAGTTCCAAGCCCGAATCGCGCAGAACCTGCGTGCGGTACCACGAGGCATGCACCATGATGAACTGGTCGATGCCCGGCCGTCCCATCTCCGACCACGAGAACACGCGGCCGGCGGGCAGTAACTTGCGATACTGAATGGTGTGCTGCGTCTTGTCGGTGACGCGGTCGTAGACGTAATTCGTCACCAGCAGGTCGGGAGGATCGCCTGCCTCGACGGCGGCCGCAAGCGTATCGAGCACGCGTCCGAGCGCGTTGGGATCGATGAAATCGTCGGAGTCGACGATCTTGAAATACGTGCCGCGGGCGAGCTGTATGCCATGGTTCACGACACCGCCCCAGTTCGCGTTCTCCTGGTCGACGGCGATGACGCGCTCGTCCTTCTCGGCGAACCGGTGGGCGATTGCGGACGTATCGTCCGACGACCCGTCGTTGACGACGAGGATCTCGCATGGGTAAGTCGCGGTGAGAAGCGTCCCTATGCAGCGTGACATGTAGTCGGCGGAGTTGTAACAGGGCACCACGAACGTTACGAGTGGCGCATTGTCGGCGCTCATCTGCTTTCCCTTCACGCTTCGAGCATTACGCAGATAGTATACCCCCGCATGCCGAGGTGCCTTGATTATCACACGAAACGATAACAGAGCGAGGCGAGCGGCCGTGACGGCGCCGTGGCGCGATTCAGGCGAGAGGCCGCGACGACGCCGTGGCGCGAAGCTATTCTGCCAGCGCGAACATGTCGGACACGCACGCGCGCGCCGCAGTGAGGGGGTCGCCGGACGCGCCTTCCACGACCTCGATTTCCTCATTTCGAAGCAAGGCTGACATATCCTGCTCGATTTTACCGACCACGAGCGCATCGACCTCGAGCGCCTTCAGGAGCTCGGCGAGCTCTTGAATGGTCTTGTCGAATGCGGGAAGGTTGCGGCTGTCGACTATCACGCCGTGCTTGACCGTATAGAACATGTAGCTCGTAGTCTGAACGAAGAAAGGAGCAACGGCCAAACCATCGCACGCAACGGCAATTCTCATGGGCCACGCTCCTTTCCATTTGTTTTCGGCGCTTCGGATTCCCTTATATCCCAACTATTGCACAACCGTCCCAAATAGATTGCAAAAGGACGATAAGAGCACTTGAGCGTACCTGATTACCCCCACGTATCAGGAACGACGCTTCTTTGCGCGGGATTTCTGCACCTCCGCGCGATGGGCGCGACCCGGCCTGAAGTCTTCCGACGGACGGCCTTGGCGCTTCTTCGCGGCACCCGATTGCTGTTGGGCCGCCCTGGCTTTCGGCTTTTGCTTGGCCGCGGGCCTTGCGCCCGAAGTCCCTTTCAGGTTCTGCTTGGACTTGCGCTTCGCGGTGGGTTTCTGGTCCGAAACGGGCTTCTGTCTCGAAGCGGACTTCTGGCCCGAAGCAGGTTTTTGACTCGCCTTCTGACCTTGCTTCGGCTTCGGGGCGGGCTTTTGGCCCTGCATCGACTTGGCTTTGGTCTTGGTCTTGGCCTTGCCCGTGCCCGCGCCCTTCGCGCCGTCCCTCGCCTCGCGGCGGGCCTGGACCTCCTCGACTTTCTTCTGGGCCTTGTTGGCAAGCGCGCGTTTCGCGCGGTTTACCTCGGGATCGCGTTTCGACTGCGCCGTTATCGCCTTCTCGGCAGCTTCGGCCTCTGCGGCGGCCATGTCGAACGACTCGAGCTTCAGCTCGGGAATCTTCTGCTTCACGAGCTTCTCGATTGCGCGCATCGCGTCTTCGGTCTCGGGCGTCACGAACGTGATGGCGAAACCCTTCTCGCCGGCGCGCCCCGTTCGGCCGATTCGGTGAATATAGTCTTCGGGCTGCTCGGGCACATCGTAGTTGACGACGTAATCGACCTGGTCGACGTCGATGCCGCGCGCGAGCACGTCGGTCGCCGTGATGATGCCGATATCCCCCGATGCGAACTTCTCGAGCGCACGACGACGTTGTCCCTGGCTCCTGTCGGAATGGATCGCCTCGACATCGTAGCCCGCCTTGCGCAGGCGACGGCACGTGGAATCGGCCCGGCTGCGCGTGCGCGCGAACACGATCACGCGGTACGACCCCTTCTCGGCGAGGACCGCCTTGATGAGCGCCGGCTTAACCGATTGCGTCGTGCGGATGACGTACTGGTCGACGGTCTCGGCGACGTCGCCCTTACGCGCGATCTCGACTTTTGCGGGATCTTTCATCATCGTCGAGACGACGTTGTTGATGGACGAGTCGATGGTCGCGGAGAACAGAAGCGTTTGCCGGTCTTTCGGCGTCGCGGCGACAATCTTCTTCACGGACGGCAAAAAGCCCATGTCGAGCATGCGGTCGGCCTCGTCGAGCACGAGGACCTTGACGTTGCCGAGCTTCACCGCCCTGCGCTCCATCAGGTCGATGAGGCGACCGGGCGTCGCGATGAGCACGTCGCATCCGCTCTTGAGGCGGTTAATCTGCGGATTGTACGAAAGTCCGCCGACGACGGTCGTCACGCGATGGTGCGTCGAAAGCGCCACCTGGCCGGCGACGTCGCCGATTTGCTGCGCAAGCTCGCGCGTCGGCGTCACGACGAGCATGAGCGGACCCGACCCATCGTCGTCGCGCCCGAGCCGGTCCATGGACGGCAGCGTGAACGCAGCAGTCTTTCCCGTTCCCGTCTGGGCGCCCGCGACGATGTCGCGCCCCTTCAAGGCAAGTGGAATCGCCTGTTCCTGAACGGGCGTCGGCTTCTCGAAGCCCATGCGCTTCACAGCAGACAGGGCCTTCTTCGACAGGCCCAGATCCTCAAACGTTGTCATGTTAGATTGTCCTTCCGCCGCAGCGCGCCCGATAAGCTCATGCGCGCCGCGTGTGCATGCAATAAAAAAGCCGCCCTAGGGCGACTTTGATGTGCTGGTGCCCCCAACGGGAATCGAACCCGTGTCTCAGCCTTGAAAGGGCCGCGTCCTGACCTCTAGACTATGGGGACAAATCCTGCTAAACAGCCTGAACATTATTACAGAGACAGCGGCCGTTTGCAAGATTGTGTTTCAGTTTGCCCAATCCTCCACAAACTCACTCGAGCTCGGCTTTGCAACGTGACCTAAGCCGGCGCCTAGGAGAACTCAGCCGAACAAGCGATACGCCTCGATGACCTCGAGCTCGTACTGCTTGCGCGTCCCCTTCACCACGGTGTCGAGTATGAGCCCGCAGACGAGCGACATGAGGCCCGAGAGCACGAGCCCGACGGCGAGCAGCGCGGTGGGCAGGCGGTCCACGAGGCCCGTACGCGCGAAGTCGGCCACGACCGGCAGCCCGATCACGAACCCGAGCACGACGAGGATCAGCGCGACCCAGCCGAACAGCGCCATGGGGCGGTAGTCCTTGAACAGCGACATGATCATCTTCAGGACCTTCATGCCGTCGGAGAACGTCGAGAGCTTGGACTCGGAGCCCTCCGGGCGGTCGCGGTAGTCGATGGGCACCTCGGCCACGCGCCAGGCCTTGTCCACCGCGTGGATGGACAGCTCGGTCTCGATCTCGAAGCCCGACGAGGTGACGGGCAGGGTCTTGGCGAACACGCGGTTGAACGAGCGGTAGCCGGTCATGACGTCGGAGTACTCGAAGCCGTAGATGTGCTTGATGAGCCAGCGGACGAGGTCGTTGCCGAACCCGTGGAAGGCGCGGTCGTTCTCCTCGCCGTACGTGCCGTTGGAGAGCCGGTCGCCCACCACCATGTCGGCCTCGCCCGCGACGAGGGGCGCGACGAGCGCGGGCGCCGCCTCGGCCGGGTAGGTGTCGTCGCCGTCGACCATGACGTAGTAGTCGGCGTCGATGTCGCGCAGCATCTGGCGCACGACGTGGCCCTTGCCCTGGCGCGGCTCGCGCACGACGACGGCGCCGGCGCGCTCGGCGAGCTCGGCGGTGTTGTCGGTCGAATTGTTGTCGTAGACGTAGACCGTCGCGTCGGGCATCACGCGCCTGAAGTCGGTGACGACCTTCTCGACGGTGATCGCCTCGTTGTAGCAAGGCACGAGGATCGCGACCTCGCCCGGATCGGCGGTGCTGCGCGGCGTTTCAGATTGGCTCATTGTTCTCCCTCTCGTAAAGCACAGCCATTCTAAAACATGAGAAAAGCCCCCGAAGGGGCTTTTCGAAACACATAACTAATTCTTTGTTTTGTTATGCGAGGGCCTTGCGGGCGATCTCGACGAGCTGAGCGAAAGCCTCGGGGTCGCTGATGGCCATGTCGGACAGAACCTTGCGGTCGAGCTCGACGCCGGCCTTCTTCAGGCCGTTCATGAACACGGAGTAGGACATGCCGTTCTGACGGGCACCGGCGTTGATGCGGGTGATCCAGAGCTTGCGGATCTCGCGCTTCTTGTTGCGACGATCGCGGTACTGGTACTGGAGCGAATGGAAGACCTGCTCCTTGGCCTTGGTGTATGTGCGAGACTTCGCACCATAGTAGCCCTTCGCACGACCGAGGACGGTGCGGCGCTTCTTGCGGGCGTTGACGGAACGTTTAACACGAGCCATGACGATTCTCCTTTATCCTACGAAGCAACCCTTCGGGCTTCTTCGGTAACTTACTTTAACGAAGGCCCAGGTTGCGGGCGATGACCCTACGATCGGCGTCGGCGATTACCGTTTCCTTGCGGAAGTTGCGCTTACGCTTCGGGCTCTTCTTGGTGAG
>CAMOUE010000125.1 GCA_946626265.1 uncultured Eggerthellaceae bacterium
GACCCCCCACGCCCATGGCGGGGAGGGCTGCGCCGCTTCTGCCGTTTGATCTTGCGGATGGAGACCGACGGGTTTGGGGCAGTTATCTTTTTGCAGCTTCAATCAAGGCTTTGAACAGGCGTTTCGAATGCGGACGGGTGCGCCACATGTGCTCGGGATGCCATTGGACGCCGACGACGAAGCGCTTGCCGGGCATCTCGATGCCCTCGATGACGCCGTCGTCCGGCGACAACGCGCTCACGACGAGGCCCTCTCCGAGCTCGGCGATGCTTTGATGGTGGATCGTGTTCACGCCCAGGCGCAGCGCCCCGACGCACTCGGCGAGCTGCGAGCCCTCGACGACCTCGACCATATGGGCGGGCATGTCGAACGGGCGCCCCTGGACGTGCGCGAGCGCTTCTGCCGAATGGTCGGCGTGGATGTCCTGATGAAGCGTGCCGCCGAGCGCCACGTTTATGGATTGCATGCCGCGGCACACGCCGAGGAGCGGCTTGTCCGCCTCGACGACGGCGCGGATGAGCGCGTCCTCCATCATGTCGCGCGCCGTGGCAGAGCGATGCGTATGCGGCTTGCGGCGCTTCCCGTATCGACCAGGGTCGATGTCCTGGCCTCCCGGGATGAGGAACCCGTCGCACGCCCTGACGAGCCGATTGATGACGGCGGGGTCGTGCGTCGCCGGCAGCACTATGGGTATTCCGCCCGCCTCGAGCAAACCCGACAGGTAACCGTCGCTGATAGCCAGCCCCGTCCACTCGAAATCGTAGCGTGGAACGACGCCTATGACGGGCGCGCAGGAAACGTCAACGGGCTCCATTGCGCGCTTTTCCATGAGGCGTGACCAGATGTCGGCGAGCGTCGTCCGATACCTCACCATGGATGCGAGCGGCTCGAGGTAGACGGCCTCGCCCTCGTCGAGATTCCCCGAGGCGAGCACCATGAGCAGGTCCGCCCAGAACTCGGCCGGACGGCCGTACACCATCGCACCGTAGCCCTTCTCCATGAGGGCTTCCTTCGCCTCGCGCACCTCCGGCTCGCCCACGCGTGCCAAAGCGTACTCGAGCACGTCGAGGTTGCGGTCGTTGTAGAACAACGCCCTGACGAGGACGACGTAGGCGAGCGCGTATTCGAGCGGCATGGCGTCGGCGGGGCGGATCTCGAGGAAGTTCTTCAACCGCGCATCGGGCCACACCATCGACAGCGCATGCTCGATCTCGGCTTTAGTCATTTCGCGATGGGCGTAGATCTCGTCGAACGTTTGGTCGGCGACGTAGCGCCAGCCGCTTTCCGACTCGGCGTCGGGCACGAGGATGGCTTCTCGCGACAGGATGTAATCGGCATAGTCCGCAAACGTGAAGCCATGCGCGAGCGAGCCGGGCACGATGCCGACGCGGTCTTGGTTCATGCCCGACCACACTGCCGTGCGCACAAGCTCGCATTTGCGTTCTTCCCCTTCGAATATGGGAGAGTTGTCGCAGATGAGCGCAAGTATCGGAGCGATTTGCTCCGCAATGCGGAGCTTCCTCATGGCGTCGGCTTCATTGCGGAAGTCAATCGATATCTGCAGGGAAGCCGTGCCGCGCATCATGCAGATCCCCTCGTGGGCTTGAGCGCCCAAGAACTTCGTCATGCACTGATAGCGATACTTCGGGATGAGCTCGAGGTCGTCCACCTTCGACGCGGGATTGTAGCCGAGCATAGGCGTCTCGAGCCCGAATTCCTCCAAGACCGGATCGAGTTTGCTGCGAAAACCCAGGTAGAGGCGCTCGACGTCGAACACCGACTCGCAGGGCCCGAGCGACACCTCGATCTGTCCCGCGGGCTCGATCGTCACGACCTCGCGCGGACTTTCGCATCCGATGATGTCGTCGCCGTCGTAAAGCACGCGATCGTAGAGTTCGGAGAGCTTCAGGAGAACGTCGCGCACGCCCCCCGCCTCGGAATACGAGACCGCGCTCCCGTCGGCATGCAGGATGACGTGCTCGAGCTCGAACCCGAGCGTTCGCGAATACTTGTCGCCCTTCTCGAAATACGCGATCAGGTTGTCGCGGTTCACCGCATGAAAGTCATTTTCTTCCACCATGTCGTCCTTTTTCCTAGTATTTTTCTAGGTTATTTTATCTTCTTATAGAGCGATAGAACGCGTGAAAACGATTTTGCCTATTGTTGTTTTCGAATGCCAGCATCGAATCGCTCCTATATCATAAAGACATGCATGGCAAGGGGCTCATAGGAACCGTCGTCGGCGCATGCGCGGTCGCATGCGCCGTCCTGCTGTTCCTCAGGGGCCGTAGCAGCAAGACCTATTTGAAGTTCGACACGCAATTCGGCAAGGCGCGCATATACCAGGTTGCCGACGACGACGGAGAACCCGTGCGGCTGCTGGAGGTGGGGGGAATCGTCCAATCGGGCACGTACCTCGAGGAGCGCTACACCGAGCTCGTCTTCGAATACCTGAAGAGATACGATGTCATGTTCGATCGCCTGAAGAACGTAAAGCGCGTCTGCGTGCTCGGCTGCGGAGGCTACGACTACCCAGAGCACCTCATCGCCCATCACGACGTCGTCGTCGACGCCGTCGAAATCGACCCTGCAATCACCTCGCTCGCGCGCAGGTACTTCTACCTCGATCGCCTTGTAGAGGAGTACGAGACGGAGGAAAGCGGCCGGTTGAACCTCATTTGCGACGACGCGCTCGCCCACCTCGAATCGACGCACCGGCTCTACGACGCCATCGTCAACGACACGTTCGACGCAGGCGAGCCCCCCGCGCATCTGACGACGTCGCGCTTCGTGCGCGCGGTACGCAACCGCCTTGCCCCGGGGGGAATGTACCTGACAAACATCGTCTCGCCGCTCGAAGGGCCCGAGGCGCGGTTCCTCCACGACCAAATCGAACTGCTCGAAAACGCATTCGAGCACGTGGAGGTGCTTCCCTGCGCACCGGAGGAAGTTGCGGACACGGAGCGGGACAACGTGGTAGTCATCGGGTTCGATTCCCCGTAGTATGATGGAACGCGAAAAGACGCGCTTGGATAGGAGCACTCATGGCAGGCAAACTCGACAACGTACCCCAGCCGGTTCGCGAGGCGATCTCCATTGCGCTGTTCGTGGGCGCCGTTTCCGCCACTGCGGCCGCCCTGCTCCAGCAGCCGTTGTTCATGCTCGGCGGACTCGTGCTGTTCGCGATCGCGTACTTCGCCAGGATACGCCCCCAGGTGCAAGAGGCGTATCGAACCCAGGAAGAAATGCAGGCAAAATACGCCGCTGACGACACCTATCAGCCCATCCTCGACCGCTATGCGCAGGACAACGACGAGCAGGCGCTCATCGACGCCTATCGCACCTGGAAGCAGGGGCCCTACGACAACGAGGTGCGCCTGCGCTTCCTGCAAGAAGCGATTCTCACGCTCATCGACACGGGCAACATCTACCGCGTCGAAGAACTGCTGACGGAAATGGAAACGATCGCCCATGCCGAAGGCTTGAGCGATCGCTTCCAGGTATTCCGCTCCGAATGCGACAAGGCCATCGCCCGAATCGCGCAGGAAAGGCTTGCCGCTACTCAGCAGCCTCAGTAGGCTCTTGCTCTTCGGCGGCCTCCGCCGGCGCGGCGTGCTCTGCCGGCGCGGCGTGCTCTGCCACGTCCGCGACCGTTGCCTCGCCGATCTTCCCATCGCCGTCGATGTCGCGCCCGGTGAACTCCTCCATCTTGCTCATGATGGAGCTGACGGCGCCGCCCACGGCGGGCTTCGCGCTTTCGACGGCCGATGCGGCCTTGACGGCAGCGTCGCTTATCGCGGGCTTGGCGGCTTCGTACGCCTCCCCCGCTTTCGCGGTGACCGTCCCAATCGCGCCGGCGACCACCGGAGCGGCTGCGTTTATGGCCTCGCTTGCCTTCGCCTGCACCGCGCCGACGGCGTCCGCAACCGCCGGCTTGGCGGTCTCGAGCACCTCGCCCGCCTTGGCCTGCATCGCCGACGCCACGTCGCCGATGGCGGGAGCAGCGGTTCCATACGCCTCGCCGGCCTTGTCCTTCACCGTGCCCAGCGCTTCCCCGAATGCGGGCACCGCCTCCTTCAAGATGCTCTCGGCGCGCTCGCGGACCGCGGACACGGCCCCGTCGATTGCCGCCGGCACCTGCCCGGCACCCGATTCGACCTCGGCTTCGACGGCGGCTGCGACTTCTTCCACCTTGGCAGCCACGCAGTCCGCGGTCTCCGCGACAGCGTCTGCCACCTGCTCGGGGGCCCCGTCGACGGCTTCCGCCGCTTCGGCTGCAGCCTCTTCCACGTTCGTCTCGAATTCCTGCTGGTCAGTCATGCTGTCCTCCTTGCGTCGTCTGCGGCGGCGCCGGCGCATCCACGCCTTGGAACCGGGAACCCGCATGCCTCCTCGGCGTTTCGCCAGAGGGCCGCGAAAGCGGGTCCGAGTTTTCCCGATCACTCGAACGCCACCCGATGTCGTTGCCATCATAGCGTCCCGAACTCAGCTTCAAGTATTCGTTGACCGTTTGTCATCGACGAGGGCACGCTCCGAGCCGCTCGTGCAAGCCGCGCCATCACGGCCCTTGCGCATCATTACGGCCCTTTTACGATTTCAGAGAGTTTTAAGGACGCAGCGTTATCGTATGGGGCATCGAGGCGCGGATATCTCATACTGGAGACAAACATGCAGAATCAAACAGACAAGGAACGCACCATGATTGGCAACGACCTTTCCGAGCAAGTGATATTCGGGCGCGGCGCCGACGGGATGCGGCGCCACCGCATCGCAGGCACGGCGCTGTCCTGCCTGCTCGCGCTTTCGCTCGGCATCGCCCCCGTCGCCTTCGCCGTCAACGCCAACGTCGCGGAGGGCGCCGAGCTCACGACATCGGCGAGCTCGGCCGCAAGCTCCACCGCGTCGGATAGCGCGTCGTCGGCCGGCGAAACCGGCGCAACCGACCCGAAGACATACGATTTCGAGGGCGGTTACAGTGCTACTGCGACGGCCGACGGGGAGGAATCGGTCTATTCCGAGGAGGAAATCGAAGCGACCGAGTCCGATTCGAACGCAGGGCTGGCCGTCAACGGGGGCTGGCTGTGGATTGACAACTCCACGGTTTCCAAATCCGGGGACGGGGCCGAAGCGGATCCGGAAGGCCTCTACGGCGCGAACGCCGCAGTCCTCGCCGCCAACGCCGGGTCGCGTGCGGTCGTATGGAATTCGCAAATCGCCTCGTCTGCAGAAAAATCGAGCTCCTTGTTCGCGACAGATTCTGCGACCTTACATGCGAGCGGCTTGACCGTGAAGAACACGGCGGTCAACTCGCAGGGGGCGAAAGCGACGTACGGCGGAAACGCAGTCGGCGACAACCTCGTCATTTCCACCGCAGGCGACGAGAGCGCAGCCGTCGCCGCCGACCGCGACGGCAACGTCTCGCTCACCTACTCGATGCTCAACACCGAAGGCAAGAACTCCCCCCTCCTGCACTCAGCCGGCAGCATCGAGGTCAACGGCTTGGAGGGAAAGGCCCAAAACTCGCAGATCGCACGCCTTGAAGGTGCGAACAGGCTGGTGATATCGAACTCCGCGCTCGAATCGGCCTATGCGGGCGAGGCGGCATCCGAACCCGTGGCTAACGGCATCGCCGTATATGCGCCCACGTCGAAAGATGCAGATGGCACCTCGAGCAAAACCGCCCTGCTCCAAGCGACGAACTCCGACCTGACAAGCTCCATCAGGTCGGGATCGCTGTTCTACTTCACGAACACGAAGGCGAAGGTCGTGCTCTCGAGCACGACCTTGAACTACGACTCGAACAAGGCGAAGCTCATCACCGCAGCCGGCAACAACACCGGCAACTGGGGCAATGCGGGGAAGAACGGGGCCGCTATCACGTTCACGGGCATCAAGCAGAAGCTCAAGGGCGACGTAGAGGTCGACACCATCAGCTCCGTCGACCTCTACCTGCTGGAAGGCAGCGCATGGACGGGCGCTTCGAGCATATTGCAGAACAACGACGGCGCGACCAACGGAGAACTGCTCAACGTCAGCATCGACGGCAAATCGTCTTGGATCGTCACGGAAAACTCGACCGTCACGAACCTCAACATCGAAAACGGCGGAAAGCTCGTCGACAATTCCGGCTATGCGGTGAAGATCGTCGACAAGGACGGCAATACGATCGTGGACGGCACGTCCCCCACCAAAATCACGGTGACCGGCAAGCTCTCGACATACATCAAGACGAGCGACGCCAACCAGATTGAATCAACCGATATCGACCGAGCCGACTTCGACGCGTATTTCGAGACGGACACGGCGTTCGGGGACGAGGGAATCAAGGTCTCGAATCCGACGCCCTCAAGCTCGAATTCGGCCGCCGCCGCGAACGCGGGTTCCGAGGGCTCCGCGAGCCTGGGCTCAGCCGGCTCCGCGAACGCGGGTTCCGAGGGCTCCGCGAGCCTGGGCTCAGCCGGCTCCGCGAGCCCAACCTTCGCATCCGATGACGCGCAGGCCGACGACGAGGTGAAAGCCTCTCATTCGAAAGACCTCGTCATCGGCTGGTTCAACAATTTATCGTAACCGAAACGCAAGTATTGGGCACATGGCGCCGGAAACGGGAGCTGCTAACCCGCTTCCGGCCTCGTTGCGCTATTGCCGTCGCGCCCTGCAGTCCTCTCGGTGCTGCCAGCCGCCTTCGGTCGCCCCCCGAATCAACGCGCATCCCCGGTATCCTGCCCGGTGCCGCCGGGCATCGTCCGCAGATCAGCGCACATCGCCGTTATTCTGCCGCGGCCGCCGGCCCGGGT
>CAMOUE010000126.1 GCA_946626265.1 uncultured Eggerthellaceae bacterium
ACGTGCAACTCGATGGGCGAGGGCTGGCTGCTCACCGCCGAGATGATCGAGCTCATCCGCACGGGCACCCCCAACGTGGTGTGCGCGCAGCCGTTCGCGTGCCTGCCGAACCACGTCGTCGGCAAGGCCGTCATCAAGGAGCTGCGCCGCCAGTACCCGTCGAGCAACATCGTCGCCGTCGACTACGATCCCGGCGCGAGCGAGGTCAACCAGCTCAACCGCATCAAGCTGATGATCTCGGTCGCGAAGGCGAACCTCGAGGCCGGCTTAGCGTAGGGCGAGTGAGTCGGGGCGAGGGTGAGTCGAGGCAACAGTGAGCCCGACTCACCCGGCTAGCAGGAGGAACGAATGCCAGGCAAGCTGGTTATATGCCCGACGCCGTTGGGCAATCTCAAGGACATGCCGCCGCGTGCGCTCGAGGCGCTGCGCGATGCCGACGTCGTCTGCGCCGAGGACACGCGCGTGACGGGAAAGCTGCTGTCTGCTTTCGGCTTGGAGAAACGACTCGAACGGCTCGACGAGAACCTCGTCGGCGAACGGGCCGCCTCGATCGTGGAACGCGTGCTTTCCGGCGAGGCGATCGCGTACTGCACCGACGCCGGGATGCCCGGCGTCTCGGACCCGGGCCTTCGGTTGGTGCGCGCCGCGCGCGAGGCAGGCGCCGACGTCGTGGTTCTGCCGGGCCCGACTGCGGTCGCCACGGCATACGTGGCGAGCGGCAGCGCCAACGCGGCCTTCTATTTCGGCGGGTTCTTCCCGCGCAAGGACGCTGCACGCAGGTCCCTGCTCGACTCGCTCAAGGCCCTCGACGCCGCGCTCGTCTTCTACGAGAGCCCGAACAGGATCGTCGGTGCGCTCGAGGTCATCGCCGACGTGCTTCCCCATCGTGAGCTCGCCGTTTGCCGCGAGTTGACGAAGCTGCACGAGGAGGTCGTCCGCGGCGCGACGGGCGAGGTGTATCGCTCGTTTGCGGAGCGCGACGCGGTGAAAGGCGAGATCGTCATCGTCATCGACGGTCCGAGCGTCGAAGAGCAGGCGCATGCTGCGGAAACCGCAGCCCAGTCGGCTGCAGAGCGTGCAGCTCAGCTGAGCGCCGAAGGCCTTCGTCCCAAGGCGATAGCCAAGACGCTAGCCGCCGAGTTCGGCGTTTCTCGAAACGAGGCGTACGACATCGCGCTCGAGGCAGCAGGCCGATGAGGGGGCAGGGCATCTCGGGGCGCGGCCGCAAGGCAGGGGCGACCAGGTCGCGCACCTCGCGCGGGTCGCATGCCGTCCTCGGCGAGCGCCTCGTCTTCGTCGACGACCTCGAAGTGTGGGTTATCGCCAAGAGCCACCTGAGGAACTGCACGCTGCGCGTACAGCCCGACGGCCGCATAGAAGTATCGGTCCCCTCGCATGTCGACGACGACTACATCGCCGGATTCGTCCGCAAGAAGCGGAAGTGGATCGAGTCGTCACGCGGTCGCATAGAGCAGTCGCCCATGGGCCGCGCAGCCACGGCAACACCCGATGAGCTGCGCGAATGGCGTGCAGTGGTCGAGGCGTTCACGCCGGCCCTCGTCGAGAGGTGGGAGCCCGTGCTGGGCGTCAAGGCCGGCAAGCTCGCCTATCGCAAGATGAAGAGCCGTTGGGGGAGCTGCCAGCCGTCGACGGGGCGAATATGCATAAACACCGTTCTCGCGATATGCCCGCCCGAATGCCTGGAATACGTCGTCGTGCACGAGCTGTGCCACCTGCGCGTGCCAGGGCACGGCCCCGAGTTCCATGCGCTGATGGACGCCGTGATGCCCGATTGGAAAGAGCGCCGCGACAAGCTGCGCTAAGGGTCGGCTGTCGTAGCCGTTCCCTTAGATGCGTTCCCCTTTAGATGCTCTCCATCTGCCCGAGGACCGTGTTGTACCAGTTGCGCCAGCCGGGAGGGCAGTACCTCCTGGCGTCGGTGGTCGAAAGCGTGTAGCCGTAGCCCTCGGCAAGCCCGGCGACGTGCGCGTCGATTGCCTCTTCCCAAGAGTCCCACTCGCTCGCAAGGTTGTAGGGGTCCGAGTCGGCGGCGCCCCAGCCCCATGCGTTATGGGGCCTGATGCAGTAGGCGCCGTTGCTGCTCTCGATATAGGAAATGGCGGGCGACCAGCGGGGGTCGACGCAATAGCGCCAGGCCGAGCGCGCGAAATGCACCCCCTGCCCCTCGAGCGGGGTGCCGTCCAGGTAGTCGTCGATTCGCTCGGTCCATTCGGCCATGAACTCGTCCTCGTCGCCGAACCAGTCGACGCCGTCGTCGAGGCCGTCCGTGTCGTCCGAAACGACAATCTTCTCGTCGGGGTTCTCGGGCTCGTCGGACTTGTCGGCCCCTTCTTCGTCGGCTTCTTCATCTTCGGACTCGTCGTCGGAGTCCTCGTCGGAGTCCGCGTCGTCGGAGTCCTCGTCCGAATCGCCGTCCGCGTCGTCCTCGTCGGAGTCCTCGTCGTCCGCGTCTTCGTCGTCAGCGGCGTTCGACTTCTCGTCCTCGCCCTGGTAGCCCGCGACTGAGATGGCGAACTCGAGCCCCGTCTCCTTCTTGAGGGCGCGCTCCTGCTGGAGGGCGAACAGCTCCTCGAACGCGGCGTCCTCCTGCGCCTCCGCCGCGTCGCGCGCGGCCTCGAGGCTCTCGCGCGCCTGATCGAGCTCGTCGAGGAGGTCGCGCATCTGCTGGATTTCGGCGAGTCCCGTCTCGTTGACGTGCTCGAAGTAGTCGAGCTGCTTGAGGAAATCCCCGAGCGACTCGGAGCCGAGCAGCGAGTCGGCTACGGCGAGGCTGTTCTGGTTGAGCTTGTAGACCTGCACCATGGCGACCTCGGCGCGTTGCTGTTGCTCGGGCAGCTCTTCCTGTTCGATCGACTCGATGAGCGCCTCGTTCTCGTCGGCTTTCCGGCGTTCTGCGTCGGCCTTCGCCTTCGCGGCCTTGTACGCGTCGGTCAGCTTCTCGATCTCGAACGTGCGCTCGGGCGCGGTCGCGGCCGTGCCCGTCGTGAGGCTCTCGGCGTATGCCTGCGGCGCGGCGAGGGCGGATAACGAGAGGGCGAGCGCGCATGCGACCGACAGGGCGGCCGCGGCGATGGCGAATCGGCCCGCAGTCGGCCGGGCGGTCTGCGCGAAAGCATGTTCGAGGGTATGGGGAGATAGGGTTACGTTCTGGACGGCGCGTGTTCTGACGCTCACAGGCGCTCCTTAGCTTTGTTCGGCGTGTTTCGTTTGTTGTGTGTTTGCGCATGCCCGAGGGCGTGCGGTGCTTTACAAGCTTCGAACATGATACACCAGCTTGTATCATTGAATCACCATCGTTGTCCAGTAAAATGCGGGAGGTCACCAATCGTCTTCGCCTGTCCGCCCCGGTCGGGTAGGCGGGGACAATCGTCGACAGAAGGCGAATTGGCACGTTGAGGATAGGGGGTGCGGGATGGCGCGCAGAGGGCGCTCGAGGATGCGAAACGTTTGGCGCGCGCTGGCGGCGGCGGTTTGCTGCGCCGTGCTCGCGATGCTCGCACTTGCGCTCCCGTCCGGGCTGTCTTCCCTGCCTCCCTTCGCGTCGCATGACGTGCAGGGGCTCGCCGACGGCATCGGACCGGAGGAGGTCGCCCTCCAAGGCGACGAGTCGGTCCCGAATTTCGCCGCGCCGGGGCTCGCCGAGCGCGACGAGGCGCTCGGCCAGGTGCTTATCGACAACGCGTCTGCCCCGCAGCCCGCAAGCGCCGAAGACGCCGCAGGCGCCGGGCCTGTGCCCATAGACGTGCCGGACCTGACGGACGTGCCGCACGTGGCGGGCGAGGTCCTCGTCGGCATCGAGGAGGGCGTGTCGGTCGAGGAGGCGCTTGCCGCCATCGCCGACGAGACCGGCATCCAGGCCGTTTCCGCGTCGCAGGTCGCCGACGACTGCGTCGAGCTCGTCCTGCCCGAGGGCGTCTCGGTCGCCGACGCGCTCGCAGTGCTTCCCACCGCGGGGGTCGTGTCCGACGCGCAGCCGAACTACACCTACGAGCTCATGGACGAAGATGCCCCGCTCGCGGCGCTGCCCGCGAGCGTTTTGGACGGCCTCTCCACGCAGGCGACCGTCCCGAACGACCCCTACGCGAAGAACAAGACCCAATGGGCGCTCGACAGCATGGAGGTCTACGATGCCTGGGGTATCGTCAAGTCCAACAAAAAGGTTACCGTCGCGATCATCGACAGCGGCTTCAACGTTTCCCACGAGGACCTGAAGAACGTCGTCGTCGCGCCGTACAACGCGGTCACTGGCACGGGCGACGTGTCCGGCTCGGCCGAGCACGGCACGCATGTGGCCGGAATCGCCGGCGCCGAGGCGAACAACGCCAAGGGCATCGCGGGCGTTTCCTACAACGCGCGCATCATGCCGATCAAGGTGGAGGACTCGAACGGCGGCATCTCGACGTCGACGCTCCTCGTCGCCTACGACTACGTCATCAAGAACAAGAAGGCATACAACATCCGCGTCGTGAACATGAGCATCGGCGCGGCCCGCGACAATACGACCGTGTACGCGGAGGACCGACGCGTCTACGAGAAGATCGAGCAAGCCTACAACGCCGGAATCGTGACGGTCGCCGCGGCGTGCAACGCCAACGTATACGGCGGGAAGTACTACGAGCCGCCGTTCTACGCGTTCCCTGCCGACTACGACAAGGTCGTCAGCGTCATAAACCTGGAGGACAAGGGCAACGGGCGGGTGGCGCGCTACGAGCGGTCCAACTACAACAGGCCGGGTCAGCGCACGAAGGACGTGTCGGCGCCCGGGACGGGCATCATGAGCACGCACTTCTCCGGCAAGGACGCATACACGGAGATGGGCGGCACGTCCATGGCCGCGCCGCAGGTCGCCGGCGTCCTCGCCCTCGTATTCGCGGCCAACCCCTCCCTCACGTCGGAGCAGGCCGTAAGCAAGCTCTATTCTGCGGCGACCGACATCGGCGCACGCGGTTGGGATGTTGGGACGGGCTACGGCGAGGCGAACGCCTACAAGGCGGTGAAAGCGGATTCGGCGTACTTGTCGGGACCCTCGGTGCTCCAGGTCGGTTCCACCTCGAAGTACTCGGTGTCGCAGTCGGGTTCCTGGACGTGGTCGACGAGCAGCAAGTCCGTCGCGTCGGCTTCCGCGACGGGCGCGGTGAAGGGCGTCGGCGCAGGCGAGGTCACGATCGAGGCTAAGGCCGCGGACGGGAAAAGGGCGTGCTTGACCGTGCCGGTCTACGATGCGACCATCGCCGGCCCCACGTCGATGAAGGTCGGCGCGCAGTCGGCGTACAAGCTCAAGAACGCGAAGAACCCGGTGGGCGTGTGGAAATGGACGTCGAGCAATCCGAACGTCGCATCGGTGTCGTCGGGGACCGGCGTCGTGAACGCGAAGGCCGTCGGCACGACCAAGATCACGGTGACGCTCGTGGGAGACTCGAGCGTGAGCAGGACGATAACCTTGAAGGTGTCGAAAACCGACATAGCCGGCGCGTCGATAACGGGCGTCTCCAACAAGCCCTACACGGGGGGCAGGATCACGTTTCCCAACCTCGCGGTGAAGATGGGGTCGACGACGCTCGAGGAGGGCACCGACTACGCGGTTTCCTACAAGAACAACGTGAAGGTCGGGACCGCCACGGTCGTCGTCACGGGAAAGGGCAAGTACACGGGCACGCGCTCGATCAACTTCAAGATCAACGCCGTGAAATGCTCGGTCGCCTACCGCACGCACGTGCAGTCCATCGGCTGGCAGAGCTGGCGGTCGAACGGCGGCGTTGCCGGCACGACGGGCCAGTCGAAGCGCCTCGAAGCCGTGAACATCAAGCTCAGCGGCCTTACGGGAACGACGGGCGGCATCGCCTACCGCGCGCACGTGCAGGGAATCGGCTGGCAAGGCTGGAGGTCGAACGGCTCGATGGCCGGCACGACGGGCCAGTCGAAGCGCCTCGAGGCGCTCCAGGTGAAGCTCACGGGCGCCGCGGCCGAGAGCTTCGACGTGTACTACCGCGCACACGTGCAGCACTTCGGATGGATGGGCTGGGCGAAGAACGGCCAGATGGCGGGCTCTGCGGGCTACGGGTACCGCCTCGAGGCTCTCCAGGTCAAGGTCGTCCCCAAGAACTCCAATGCACCCGGCTCGACGTACAAGGCGTTTCTGCAGAAAGGCAAGTAGAGCGCTTGTGAATGCGCGTTGCTGCCAACGCGGCGTGCTAGAATGATTCCCGCATGTCAACGAGCCCGTGCATGCCCATCTGCATGCGCGAGGAAGGAGCAATCCCATGTCCAAGGGCACCTACAGCTTCACCACGCCCATCTACTACGTCAACGCCGCTCCCCACCTGGGCACGGCCTATACCACCATCGCGGCCGACACCGTCGCGCGCTACCAGCGCATGAACGGCTACGACGTCGCCTTCGTCACCGGCATGGACGAACACGGCCAGAAAGTCGCCGACACCGCCGCCTCGAAGGGCATGAGCCCCCAGGAGTGGTGCGATTCCATGGAGCCGGCGTTCCGCGACACGTGGGACCTGCTCAACATCACCTACACCGACTTCGTACGCACGTCGAGCGACCGCCAGACGCGCACGGTGCAGAAGTTCTGGAACGACCTGTACGAGAAGGGCTACCTGTACAAGTCCAGCTACGAGGGCTGGTACTGCGTGCACGAGGAGACCTACTACGCCGAAAGCGACCTCGAGAAGAACGAGGACGGCGAGTTCGTGTGCCCCGACTGCAAGCGCCCCGTGCAGCTCATGGCCTCGGGCGAGGAGAAC
>CAMOUE010000127.1 GCA_946626265.1 uncultured Eggerthellaceae bacterium
GATGTACTCCATCGACTTCGACGAGGACATCTGCATCATCGGCCATTCAGGCTCGGGCGATGCCGACATCTCCCAGGCCAAGAAACCGACGCTCAAGGTCGTGCCCGTCTTCCACGGCAAGACCGGCGGCGGTTACCTCACGCAGTTCTACCCGCCCATGGGAACCATCACCTTCCTGGGCATCACGCAAGACGCCGAAGGTCGCTTCAAGTTTGTCGTGGCCGAGGGCGAGAACGTCGAAGGTCCCATCTTCATGTTCGGAGACACGAACATGCGCATGAAGTTCAGCATCGGCGCTCGCGAGTTCTCGAACCGCTGGGCCGAGGCCGGCCCTACGCACCACATGGCGGCATGCGCGGGAAGCTACACCGACACCATCCTCAAGGTCGCGAAGATCCTCGACGTGCCTGTCGAAGTCATCTACCGATAACGACGAAACCAGAGCCATCGAACCCGATGGCTCACATGCTTTCAGGAGAGGAACCTTAATGACAGACACGCGTTACTATCTGGCGATCGACATCGGCGCTTCAAGCGGGCGCCACGTGCTCGGCCATGTAGACGACGGCAAGATCGTGCTCGAGGAAGTTCACCGGTTCGACAACATCCAGCAGCGCAGACGCGGTCACGACTGCTGGGATATCGACATGCTCTGGAAAAACGTGCTCGCCGGCATCGAGAAATGCAAGGAGATCGGCAAGATCCCGTCTTCGCTCGGCATAGACACCTGGGGCGTCGACTTCGTTCTGCTCGACTCCGAGGGAAAGCGCATCGGAGACGCCGTCGCGTATCGCGACGAGCGCACAGCCTCCGTCGCCCGCGCCTTCGACGAGAAGGTGGGCCTGTCGAGCCTGTACGAGAAAACCGGCATTCAACGCCAGGAATTCAACACCATCTACCAGTTCGCGGCGCTTACGCAGGAGCATCCGGAGGAAATTGCCCAAGCCGAGCGTTTCCTCATGATCCCCGAGTATCTCAACTACCTTCTGACCGGGAAAGCCGTCAACGAGTACACGAACGCGACCACGACGGGCATGCTGGACGCGAGGACGCTCGAATGGGATTCGGACGTGCTCGATGCGCTCGGCGTACCCGCGGGCATCTTCGGGCCCGTATCGATGCCGGGTTCTCGCCTTGGGGGATTCACGGATGCCGTCAAGCAGTTCGTGGGCTTCGATTGCGAGGTCGTTCTTCCCGCGACCCACGACACGGGATCGGCGTTCCTCGCCGTGCCCGCACGCGACGACGATGCGGTCTACCTCTCGAGCGGCACATGGAGCCTGCTCGGCGTCGAGAACAAAGAGCCGATCACGACAGAGGAGAGCCGCCTGCAGAATTTCACGAACGAAGGCGGCTACCAGCGGCGTTACCGCTACCTGAAGAACATCATGGGCCTTTGGATGATCCAGTCCATCCGCCGCGAGCTCAACGGCGTCGATTACGTGGAAGGCAAGGGCGCGGGACGCACGCGTTCGGCGAAGGAGATCGGGTTCGGCGAGCTTGCAGACCTCGCGCGCGAAGCCGAGCGGCAGGCCAACGGCGCCCCCGCCCCGCGCGTTAACGTGAACGACGAGCGGTTCCTGTCGCCTGGCAGCATGATTGACGAAGTCAAGCAGGCATGCATCGACTCGGGCCAGGCGGCGCCCGAAACGACCGGCGAGGTCATGCGCTGCGTCTACGAGAGTCTCACGGCATGCTACGCGGACGCGATCGCCAAGCTCTCGCTCATCACCGGACGCACGTACACGAGCATCAACGTCGTCGGCGGCGGCTGTCAAGACGCCTACCTTAACGACCTGACAGCCCGCGCCTGCAACCTGCCCGTCTTCGCCGGCCCCATCGAGGGAACGAGCCTCGGCAACCTCATCGTACAGATGATAGATGGCGGCGAGTTCTCCGATCTCGGCGAGGCGCGCGCGGCGATAAGGAACTCCTTCGACATCAAGACGCATCTCCCCAAGTAGCGAATCACATAGAGAAGAGAAGAAAGGAAACGATAACATGGAAGTAATCAGCAGCGCACAAGACGCCCTCGCCAAGGGCGCTGCAGCCATCAAGGACACCGTTTCGGGTGCCGCGGTCGAAAACCAACCCTTCATGAAAGGGTTCGTGCGCCTCTGCGCCGACGGGTGGCTGCAGGGCTGGCATGAACGCAACGGCGGAAACCTCACGTACCGCATGACCGATGACGAAATCAAAGCTTGCAAGCCCTTTTTCAACGCAAACCCCGACGAATGGGTGAACATGGGCGTGCAGGCCGACAACCTCCGCGGCGCATACTTCGTCACGACGGGTTCGGGGCGTTACATGCGCAACGTCCAGCTCGACCCTGCCCACAACGTCGGCATCGTCGAGATCAACGAAGTCGGCGATGCCTGGCGCATCGTCTGGGGACTGACGGACGGCGGAAAGCCAACGAGCGAATTCCCGAGCCATTTCATGAACCACAGCGTCCGCGTCGACGCAACTGACGGCGAATGCCGCGTCATCTACCATGCGCATCCCGACAACGTCATCGCGCTCACGAAGGTCATGCCGCTCGACGCGCGCGAGATCACGCGCGCGCTTTGGAAGGCGATGACGGAATGCATCGTCGTGTTCCCGATGGGCGTCGGCGTCGTCGAGTGGATGGTTCCCGGCGGTGCAGACATCGCACACGCGACGAGCGAGCTCATGAAGACCTACGACGCAG
This sequence comes from uncultured Eggerthellaceae bacterium, assembly GCA_946626265.1. Lineage (GTDB taxonomy): Bacteria > Actinomycetota > Coriobacteriia > Coriobacteriales > Eggerthellaceae > UBA9715. The sequence continues at coordinate 2,693 of CAMOUE010000127.1, forward strand.
CTATTTGGGCTCAGCATGGCCTGTTCTGCAGCGGTCCGGACTTCGACACGACCTTCGGCCTCATGCACACGATCGAGAAGGCGGCGAAGATCCACGGCCAGGCGCTCATGATGAACGGATGCTCCGGCGAATTCTTGAACACGATCGACGACGACGGCCTGCGCGCTATCGCCCACGACTTCAACCTCACGATCAACGAATCGTTCCTCGACTAGGAAAAGCACGTTTTAGAAAGGAAGTTCAGCAGCAATGTCAACAGCAGGTACGAAGCAGGTGAATCCTTAGTGGGTTGCCGTGATCAACGGCATGGCATCCTACATCGACTCCTGCACCATCATCACTTCGGGCGTGGCCCTCGTTATCTATCAGAACACATACGGGCTCACCGACATCCAATTCGGCGCATTGTCCGCGGCCCTCACGTTCTGCATCGCGCTCGGCTCCATTTTCGGCGGACGCCTCGGCGACCTCTTCGGCCGCAAGCCGGTGTTCTCCGTCACCATGGTCATGCTCGTACTCGGCGCTCTCATCATGATCTTCTCTTCCAACTTCATCCTCTTGCTCATAGGCGAAATCCTGATGGGACTCGGTGTCGGCGCCGACCTGCCCGTATCGCTCGCGACGATTTCAGAGCAAGCACCCGACGACAAACGCGGCAAGATGCTCCTGTTCAGCGACATCCTCTGGGTCGTAGGCATCGTCGTCGCCCAGGGCATCGGCTCGCTTGTCGGCGACTGGGGCCTGCTCGGCGGCCAGATTATGTTCGGCCAGCTCGCCGCCGTCTCCCTCATCGTCCTGATTCTTCGCCAAACCATCCCCGAATCCCCCGTATGGCTCAAGCAAAACGAACTGCGCAAGCAGGGCATCGTCAAGAAGGAAGACACCGGCAAGCTTGGCGACCTGTTCAAGAAGCCCTACCTGGTTCCCTTCATCGCACTGGTCGTCTTCTACATCGGCACGAACATCCCCGCCAACAGCCTCGGTCAGTTCAGCACGTGGATCGGCAACAACGTAGTCGAGCTTCCCATCTCCACGGTCTCGCTCATCGGTATGATCGTCTACCCGATCCGCGCAATCCTCGACTTCGTGTTCATGCACTTCGTAGACACCCCGAAGCGTATGCCGCTGTTCTACATGGGCGCAATCCTCTACCTGGCCGGCTTCCTCATGTTCCCGGTCTTCGGCGCATCGACCATCACGTACGTTCTGACGCAGCTCCTCTACTGCGTTGGCGCGGCCTTCGCGTTCGAAGGCATCTTGAAGGTCTGGATGCAGGAATGCTTCCCCACCCTGCTCCGCACGACCGCCAACGGCGCAATCGTGTTCGCGAGCCGCTTCAGCTGCGCGGTATGCGGCTTCTTCACCGCAGCATTCATCACGGCGTTCGGCTACCAGGTCGCGTTCCTCGTGCTCTCCGCGCTGTGCCTGATCGGCTTCGTTGCAGCCATCTGGGCATTCCATGGCAAGCGCTACAACACGTTCGAGCACGACGAGGCGTAAGCCAGCACAATGATGGCGTGTGATGGGTATCGCACGCCATCTGCTTCGCATGTTACTCGAATACCCGCACCTCAAACTGGACGATAAAGCCTCGTACGCGTTTGTGGTGCGGTTTTCTATATTTATGTGTGCTCATCTCGTTATATGCTCAATCAAATGTATGTTGATAAATTATGTGAATCTTTTGATATTATTTCATTCATATATTATTATTTTTACTTGTTCCAAAGCATATTTTCGAACTATCCAAAAGACTTTTCTTGCACACCCCTTGAAACCGCGCATTCAGACGACATGCCGGCATTCCAACAAGCTGACACGATGTTGCAACTGTCCTACAGTCAGTCAATCTGATAATCTGGACACATGCTTATTTAGAACCAGGGGGAGCGGGAATCATGATTCGGATCGTCACAGATTCTGTGGCTTCTATTCCAAGCGACATGGCCAACGAGCTCGGCATCGAAGTTGTTACGCTTTATCTCAACCGCGATGGCATCGAGTACGCAGACGCGGAGACGGACATCGATGCGTTCTATTCGGATATCTACGACATGGTCGACAACATCCCGACATCGAGCCAACCCTCCCTCGGAGCACTCGTGGAACTATTTGAACGCATTGCGGTATCGGGCGACAGCTTACTCGGCGTTTTCATGAGCTCGCGCATGTCGGGCACGTTTGACACCGCCTTGCGGGCCGCGCGCTCCGTTGCAGCCAACCACTTGGATTTCGAGTTTCGAATCGTCGATTCGTTATCGAACAGTTTCGACGAGGCATGGTCCGTCGTCGAGGCGTCGCTTGCTCGCGCGGCCAAATGCACGCTCGACCAATGTGCCGACATAGCCGCCCATGCTGCCTCTGCAACCCGATTCCTATTCGCGCCGGAAAGTCTCACGTTCCTTCGCGCCGGCGGACGCATCGGTAATGCCGCGGCACTCATCGGCAACCTTGTGAAACTGTGCCCCGTCATCACGGTCCATAACGGCGAGTCGTCGACGTTTGCCAAGGTACGTACCCACAAAAAGGCGCTCTCGAACATCACCGCGAAGTTCAAGTCCGACATAGCGGAATACGGGCTGAAAAACGTCGTCGTCCACTACATTGGATCAAGTGACGAAGCGCGGGAATGGACCCATGAGGTCATCGAGCCGTTAGTTGGGCACTCTGTCAAAGTTCTTCCCGTCAGCCCCGTTATCGGCCTCCATGTCGGTCCGGCCGTCGGAATCGCCTACGAATGCAATCATTCGCTGCCCGGGAAGATCGACGTCGATGCTCGCTCGCTGATATACGCCTCGTGACAAACCAGCGCATATTCACATCGATTTGTCTTTCTCAACAGTGCGTCATCGCCAAGCCCGTGCCATCTCGAGCGGCCACGTTCGGTTTATCCTCCAAAACTGAAGTTTGGGGCGGTAGCCAATTACATGCATCTCATTGACCAAAAGTGCATCTTGTCGCGCTGCGCGCGGACGGTGAAGTCTAAGCGAATAGAATGCCACAGGAACCGTGAAAGGACAGGAGTAAGACATGGGTTTGACGGCATTTGTTGTACTAGCTGGACTTGAAATCGCGCTCGCGATATGGACATGCACGAGAGCACGAGAAGCGCCGGCGCAGCGGAAGGTCCGCCTGGTTACCCGCTGCATCCAACTTGCCGTCGTCGTTCTTGCGCTGCTTGTGCCCGCTGGACAGAAATGGCGCTTCGTGCCCGTGCTCTGCTTCCTCGCGGCGCTGCTTGTCGTCTCGATAGTCGTTGCGCTGGCAAAGAGGGGCAAAGAGGACACGCCGCGCAAGCCCGCCGCCGCAATTACCTCATGCGCGGCATGCGTGCTGGTAATGGGCATTCTTTCAATCCCCGCATTCGTGTTCACGGGATATGACGGCTTGCCGACGTCGGGCGCATACCGGGTCGCGCGTGCTCCCGCAATCCTGGTAGACGAGTCGCGCATCGATCCGTTCGAGCAGGACGGAAGCGCCCGCGAGGTTCCGGTGCACTTTTACTATCCCGCTGACGCCGGGAACCGCGCAGACGTGTTTCCGCTGGTCGTGTTCTCCCATGGCGCATTCGGCTACTATCAGAGCAATACTTCGACGTATGAGGAGCTCGCGAGCAACGGCTACGTCGTTGCCGCGCTGGACCATCCGCACCACGCTTTTTTCACCACTGACACCGATGGACACACGGTCATCGTCGATCAGGGCTTCCTGAACACGGCATTGGAAATCTCCTCTCAAAACGCTACCAAGTTGGACGCGCATGAACAGTTTGCAATCTACCAAGACTGGATGACCTTGCGCACGGCTGACGTGAGCTTCGTTTTGGACGAGTTGGAGCAAGCCAGCCGAAGCGATGCGCTTGATGCCAGCTGGCATTTGGCAGGCAGTAGCGAGAACGAAATTCTGTCAGTTCTTGAGATGGCCGATGTCTCGAGAATCGGTCTCATGGGACACTCCATGGGCGGGGCAACCAGTGTTGAGCTGGGACGACAGCGCAAGGACGTATCGGCCGTCGTATGTCTGGACGGAACGATGCTGGGCGAGTACACGGGCATTGCCGACGGCATGCTCGCCG
>CAMOUE010000128.1 GCA_946626265.1 uncultured Eggerthellaceae bacterium
GGCGCGGACCGAGCTTGCTGAGATGATGCGCTCGTTGTCGACGCGGATTTCCTGGAAGTCGTCCGGGCCGAGCCGGATGGCGGAAATGCGCTCGTCGATGGCTCTCAGCGCATCGGCCGACGTGTCCTTCGATATGCCGCGGCCCGCCAGCCCCAGGCGTTCCATCAGGGCGTCCCAGGTCAGTATCTGCGGGTTGCTCTCTCCCATATCGGGCAGCACGTTGTCGATGTAGCGTCCGAAAACGGGATTCGGCGTGAGAAGGAAGACGTCCGAGGGCGTGAGCGTTTCGCGCTCGGTGTAAAACAGGTAGGCGATCCTCTGGAGCAATACCGAGGTCTTTCCCGACCCCGCGATGCCATGCACGAGCAGGACGGGCACGTCTGCATGGCGGATGACCCGGTTCTGCTCTTTTTGGATCGTCGTCGTGATGGCGGTGAGCTGCGCCGTCCGGCGTTTGGACAGCGAGGACAGGAGGAGCGGGTCCTCGATGGCGACTGTCGTGTCGAAGTACGCGTTCAGCTTGTCGCGCGTGATGTCGAACTGGCGGCGGAGCTGCATGTCGACCTGGATGGTCCGGCCGTTCGCCTCGTAGGAGGTCGGTCCGTTGGCCTGGTTGTAGTAGACTTCCGCGACCGGGCTGCGCCAGTCGACGATGAAATGCCTGCGCATCTCGTCGGTCATGCCCGCAGCCCCGATGTAGATGTCCTTCGGCTCGTCGGCGTGCGCGAACTTCAGCCTCACCTTCGCGAAGTACGGTCGCCTGAGCAGCAGTTGCGTGCGGCGCAGCTTTTCCGTGTTGATGTCGGCGGAGAGGTTGTAGCCCTCGATGATGCGGTTCATCGCCTCGAGTTCCGCGAGTGTCTCGAGCTGGATGTCTGCAGCGAAGTCACGCGTCATCTCGTCGAACATGTCCTCCTTGTCGGAGAGCGCTTCGGCGAGGTCCGCCTCGAGTTGGGAGCGCACGTCCCGCTCGATGCCTTCGAGCTTGGCGTACACGTTCGCAAGGTGGTTCTGCTCTTCGTCGAATATCGGGTCCATGGTCGCCTTTCAATCATGGGTCGTAAAATCGGCCAATCAATTGTAGCGGAAACGGGCGCGGTTTCACCGTAGGGCCCGACTCTATTGTGCTTAAATACGACATGGTGCAAACAGATAGGAGGTGCGAGTGGAGCAGGGGAAACTGTGGACGAGGACGTTCATCGTCCTCATGTGCGTCAATTTCTGCTCGGCCCTCTCGTTCTACCTCACGATGGTGAAGATCACCCAGTTCGCCATCGACTCCTACGGCGTCCCGCTCGGCGTGGCGGGGCTCGCCATTACCGCTTACGTTATCTCGGCGCTGCTCACACGGCTGTTCTTCGGGGGCCGGATCGACAAATGGGGCGTGAAGCGCGCCCTCGTGATCGGCGCGTCGGTCAACGCTTTCGCCATGGCGCTCTATCTGGTTCCCATGGGGTTCGCGGTCCTCATGGCAGTCCGCGTAATGCACGGCTTCGGGTTCGCCATCATGTCGGGGTCTGCCGCCGCAGGCGCCGCCCTCGTCATTCCCAAGGAGCGCTACGGCGAGGGGATTGGGTACTTTTCCATGATGCAGGCGCTCGCCACGGGCGTCGGGCCGTTCGTGGCGATTCTCATCACGAACGCGCTCGGCGGCTACGTGCCCATGTTCGCCTGCGCCGCCGTCATCGCCGTGCTCGCGCTCTTGAGCTTGTCGTTGCTCGAGATGCCCTCGGCCTCGGGGGCGCCCGCCATCGACGAGGCGCGCGCTCCGCGCCACATGCGGTTCGGCAAGCGGGGCCTCGCTTCCTTCGTGCAGCTTTCCGTCGTTCCCCTCGCGACGGTGCTGTTGCTCTGCTACCTGGGATATTCGGGAATCCTGTCGTTCGTGACCATGTACGCCTCCGAGGTAGGCCTCGGCGATGCGGTGAGCCTGTATTTCGTCGTGTACGCGTTGGTCATTCTCCTGTCGCGCCCGCCGGTGGGCAGGCGCGTGGACCGCAAGGGCGAGAACTCGGTCATCTACTGGTGCTTCGCTTCCCTGGCGGTCGGGTTCGTGGTGCTGGCATTCGCGCGCAACGCGGTCATGTTGCTCGTTTCCGCGGCCCTTATCGGGTTCGGCATCGGTGCGACGCAGTCGATCACCCAGGCGGTCATCGCCCGCGACACGCCGGTTGCGGAGCTCGGCAAGGCGAACTCGACGTTCTTCATGAGCATGGACTTGGGCAGCGGCATCGGCCCGATCGTCATCGGCTCCATAGTGCCCCTCGTCGGCTACTCGGGCAGCTATCTCGCCCTCGCGCTCGTCGCGGTGTTCGCAGGCGCGCTATACCACCTCGTGCATGGTCGCAAGCATTAAGCGCGATCGAGCGCCTGGTCTATGTCGGCGATGAGGTCGGCGACGTCTTCGAGCCCGACGGACAGGCGCACCATGTCGCCCGGCACGCCGGCGGCGGCGAGCTCCTCGTCGCTCATTTGGCGATGCGTTGACGATGCGGGATGCAAACAACAGGTCGCCGCATCCGCGACGTGGGTGGCGATATGCGCGACCTTCAGGCTCTTCATGAATTGCTCTGCGGCGGCGCGGCCCCCCTTGCAGCCGAAGCTGATGACGCCGCACGATCCCTGCGCAAGGTACTTCTGCGCGAGCTCGTGGTACTTGTCGCCGGGAAGGCCGGGGTAGTTTACCCAGCTGACATGCGGATGCGAGGCGAGATGCTCCGCTATCGTTTGCGCGCTCGAGCAATGGCGCTCCATGCGCACGTGCAGGCTTTCGAGGCCGAGGTTGAGCAAGTATGCGTTCTGAGGTGACGCCATGGAGCCGAAGTCGCGCATGAGCTGGGCGGTCGCCTTCGTGATGAACGCCCCTCCGTTGCCGAAGCGCTCTGCGTAGGTGATGCCGTGATAGCTTTCGTCGGGCGTGCAGAGCCCCGGGAACTTGTCGGCGTGCGCCATCCAGTCGAACGATCCGGAATCGACGATGCAGCCGCCGAGGGCCGCCGAATGGCCGTCCATGTACTTCGTGGTCGAGTGCGTCACGATATCGGCGCCCCACTCGAACGGGCGGCACATGATGGGGGTGGGGAACGTGTTGTCGACGATGAGCGGCACGCCGTGCGCGTGGGCGGCCCGGGCGAACTTCTCGATGTCGAGCACCGTGAGCGCGGGGTTGGCGATCGTCTCGCCGAACACGGCCTTCGTGTTCGGTTTGAATGCCGCATCGAGCTCGGCTTCGGTGCAATCGGGGCTCACGAACGTGAAGTCTATTCCCATCTTGGCCATGGTGACCGAGAACAGGTTGTACGTGCCTCCGTAGATCGAGTTCGACGCGACCACGTGATCGCCGGCTGTCGCGATGTTGAAGACGGCGAAGAAGTTCGCCGCTTGCCCGCTCGACGTGAGCATGGCGGCGCTCCCGCCCTCGAGTTCGGCGATCTTGGCGGCGACGAGGTCGCATGTCGGGTTCTGCAGGCGCGTGTAGAAATAGCCCTCCGCCTCGAGGTCGAACAACTTGCCCATGTCTTCCGACGTCTCGTAGCGGAACGTGGTGGATTGGATGATCGGTATCTGGCGAGATTCTCCGTTGCCGGGCGCCCAACCGCCGCGAATGCACGTAGTGCCAAGGCCCATTGTCGTTCCTTTCCTCGAAAAGCGTTTGAACAATGATACCGCTTCGCATGCTCGCGCAAACTCCGCAGCAGCGTCAAAACGCGGCGATTCCTTGCTCGAGCATCGCGTCGCGCAAGGAGGGGTATTCATCGCGCTATGGGGATTTCCGTCATTTCAGCAGGAACGATAGGCCCAAATACGTTCGCTCCGTCTCATCGTTGAGGTCGACGCCCGTGATCTCCTGAATGCGCTTGACGCGATACTGGAGCGAGTTGCGGTGCAGGTAGAGCATCGAGGCGCAGCGCTGCGCGTTGCGGTCGTTCAGCAAATACACCTTGAGCGTGTTGTACAGATCCGACTGGTTGGCGGCGTCGTAGGCCTTCAGCTTCTCCAAGGCGGGGTGGAGCAAAAAGCCGATGGATTTGTCCCTCTTGATCCGCGAGACAACGAAGGCGAGCGCGCAATCCTTCGCGTCGTGAATCCCGGGGCCACGCGTTTTCGTGCAGAAGGCGAGAAGCTCCGCTTGCGTGGCGATCTCCATTGCCGAGTTGAAGGGCAGCGAAACCGCTATCGAGTACTGCTGTGGCTTTCGCAGGCTGTCCGCAACGTTTTTGGTGAACTGCGCAAGCTCTTCGCTTGCCACGAGCGCATAAGCGCTTCCGGCGACATGGGCGACGACGGCGCCTTCGCCGGCGACAAGGCAATCCTCGAGGGGGGTTCCGTCGGTGCGCGATATGGATACAAGCGCGTAGGGCGTTTTGACGTGCTCTTCGAGCTCGCGGACGTTGGCGACATCAACGTTCGTGCGTTCGATGCAGGCTGCGAGCGTCGCCTCGATGCCGGAATCGGCAACCGAACGGGAGCGTGCAAAGCTCCCGATGTCTTTGGCTTCTTGCTGGTCCAATTAAAAGCACCCCCACGTACTGATTGGTAATTGTGACCATTACCGCAAACAATTGTCATACATTAATATAAAAATATTTTATAGAACGACTTCAACGGCGTCTAGCGACAATCAAGGCACGTTTGGTCATATAGAACAAACTTGTTCAATGTGAACAAACTAACGCAGATGCATGCAGACTGTTTGGAAATTGACGAAGGCGTTCGCGGGGTCGAGGTCTATAATCGACGAGTTACAACTGTAACGCCTTGAGAACAGGTAGAAGTGCGTCGTGCCAACGACGTGTTGGGGGAATCGGGTGCAAATCCCGAACAAGGGCCATTACTGTGAAGGGCGCGTAGCCCAAGTCAGGATACCCAACCTACCATGTGAGCTTGTCGTCGCTGTGAACCCTGGCGACGCGCTCCGGCAGCATCTTCGCGATGCTGCTGTCAGCGTGTCCGCTGTCGTTCCCGTCAACAAGCTCCACGTACGATTGGCTCGCGACCGACATGTCGTCGATTTCGAGCCGAAGCGAGAGATTGGGGACGACTTTGAAACGGGTTTCGCACGCGATCGCATTCATGCTCGCAATTACGGCGGCGCTCTTGCTCGCCGGCTGCTCTTCCGGCTCGGGCTCGTCTGCTCAGGCAAGCGCCCAGGCGAGTTCGTCGGCTGCATCGCAGGCATCCGAGTCCGCGGCGTCTGCGAGCTCGGTTTCCGCCTCGAGCGCAAGCTCGTCTTCTGCGGCTCCCGCATCTGCTCCGTCGCTTGCGAACGGCGAGTACGAGGCGACGTTCTCCACGGACAGCAGCATGTTCCATGTCAATGAAGCCGACGAGGGCATAGGCGTGCTCACGGTTTCAGACGAGGGCATGTCCATCCACGTGCGGCTCGCATCGAAGAAGATTGTGAACCTCTATGCGGGCACGGCCGACGAGGCCCAATCGGATGGCGCCCATGTCATAGAGCCGACAACAGATACGGTTACCTATAGTGATGGGACGGAAGAGGAGGTGTATGGATTCGATATACCCGTGCCCGGCATCGGCGAGGAGTTCGACGTAGCCATCCTCGGCGAGAAGGGCAAATGGTACGATCACAAGGTTTCCGTTACCGATCCAGTGTCCAAGTAGGAAATAGGGCGACAAGATTGAATTGATTAAGGGAAGGAATGAGATGAAAACCGTAAAGTACCTTGCTGCGATGGCCATCGCAGCATGCATGGCCTTCACGATCGCGGGCTGCTCGTCTGCGGGTAGCGCCAGCTCGGCCTCCGCGTCCGCGAGCTCCGCATCGGCGTCCGCGGCTTCTGCGAGCGCCAGCTCCACGAGCGCTTCTGCTGCATCCGAGAGCGCCAGCTCCGCGAGCGCCTCGGCCGAAAGCGCCGATGCCGCCGCGGCAGCTGCCGTCGATGAGGCGATCGCCGCTATCCAGGTCCAGAAGCGCACCGAGACGACCGATGCCGACTGCAAGGCCGCGAAGGCGGCTTGGGACGGCCTGACCGATGCCCAGAAGGAGCTCGTCGAGGAAGCCGATTACTTCGGCCGTGACACGGGCGACGCTTCGAAGGACGATCCGCTGGCGACGGCGCCCGAGGGTGAGAACGAGATCCTCGTCGTGAGCTTCGGCACGTCGTTCAACGACAGCCGCGTTGCCACCATCGGCGCAGTCGAGAAGGCCATCCAGGCGGCTTTCCCCGATTGGTCCGTACGCCGTGCCTTCACCGCGCAGATCATCATCAACCACATCGCCGCACGTGACGGCGAGCAGATCAACGACGTCGAGCAGGCTCTTGCGCTCGCCAAGGAAGCAGGCGTGAAGAACCTGGTCGTCGCACCGACCCATCTCATGCATGGTGCCGAGTACGACGAGCTGACCGACGCGCTCGAGCCCTACAAGGCCGACATGAACATCGTCGTGTCCGAGCCCCTGCTCGGCGAGGTGGGCGCTGACCCCAGCGTCATCAACGAGGATAAGAAGGCCGTCTCCGAGGCAGCCGTCGCCGAGGCCGTCAAGGACGCCGGCTTCGCGAGCCTCGAGGAAGCCGAAGCTGCCGGCACCGCCTTCGTGTTCATGGGCCATGGCACGTCCCATACGGCCAACATCACGTACAACCAGATGCAGGCCCAGATGGACGAGCTCGGCTACAAGAACGTGTTCATCGGCACCGTCGAGGGCGAGCCCGAGGACACCGAGTGC
>CAMOUE010000129.1 GCA_946626265.1 uncultured Eggerthellaceae bacterium
ATCTTCTTGAACTCGTCTTGGCCCACGAACGCGTCGGGGTCGACGACGAAGAAGAAATGCCCGAGGTGGTACATCTGCGGCGATCCGTCGGGCGCGACGCCGGTGAGCGACTTCATGAACTGGCCACCCGCGAGCGCTGCTGAGAGAATCTCGACGACCGCCGCGTATCCGTAGCCCTTGTAGCCGCACATCTCGTCGCCGGGGCCGCCGCCGAGCGGTGCCAAGGCAGCCGTGCCGTCGACGAGCATTTTCAGGATTTCTTCCGAGTCGGTGAGCTCGCGGCCGTCCTGGGCCACGACCATGCCGGCGGGCGTCGGCTTGCCGCTTCGCGCATAGTACTCGATCTTGCCGCGTTGCACGATGGACGTTGCGCAGTCGATGCAGAAGGGGAACTCCTCGTCGGTGGGCAACGCGATGGTGAGCGGGTTCGTGCCCATCATGTTCTCGACGCCGAACGTCGGGGCGATGGACGGCCGGGCGTTCGTGCCCGTGATGCCGATCATGCCCTCCTTGCTGGCCATGGTCGTCCAATAACCTGCGATCCCGTAATGCGTCGAGTTGCGGATCGCGCCGCCGGCCATACCGTAGGCCTTGGCCTTCTCGATGAGCTTTTCCATGACGTGGTGGCTCGCCACCATGCCCATTCCGTCATGTGCGTCGGCGACGACGGTCGTGGGGGTTTCCTTCACGATCTCGAGCTCGGTCACAGGCAGCAGCGTGCCGCGTTCGATGCGGTCGATGTAAATGGGCTTGAAGCGGTTGCATCCATGGCTCTCGATGCCGCGGCGATCGGACTCGACGAGCACGTCGGCGCAGATCACGGCATCGTCATGTGGGACGCCGTATGCCTCGAACACATCGATCATGAACGAGTTCACAAGGTCCCAAGGTACGTACGGGCGTGTTTCCATAAGGGCTCCCTCCATTTCCCTCTTGGCGTTTGTCCGTTGTGGCTTTCGATGCAATGCGGTAATGCGGCCCTCTAAGCCACGTTGCCGCTTGCGTCGCATTTCATTGTAGAGAATCGCGCGATGTTTGTCTGGTCTTCTTGGGCGGGCGCGGTGCTGCGGGACGGCGGGTTGCGCGTGTCCTATAATCTGACTCGAAGACCTGTGAATATGCGAGGAGGGCTCATGAAGCGTTCAAGATACGTCGTCGAAACCGAAGGCGCACAGGGCGAGCTGTTGCTCTACAACACGTCGAACGGGGCGTTCGCGCAGGTCTCTCCTGAGATGCGACAGATTTGGGAGCGCGCAGGTGCCGGCGATGCCGGGCAGGCCTGCGAGGCGGTTGCTTTTCAAGGCGGTTCGGAAGATGCCGTCCGGGAACTTGTTCGAACGGGCATGTTGACGGGCCTTTCCCCCGAAGAGGAGCTCGCGCGCCAGCAGATGCTGTTCGATGCGGAGCGCGCCGACTCATCGCACCTCACGATGAGCTTCATTCCAACCTACGTGTGCAATTTCCGTTGCCCGTATTGCTACGAAATAGGGCACAACAAGGTCAAGGGCAAGATGGACGCCCACGTCATGGACGCAATCGAGGCGTTCGTCGAATTCAAGTACGAGCAAGACGACTTCAAGCGCATGACGGTCCAATGGTATGGCGGCGATCCCTCGCTCGCGCTCGACGAAGTCGAGGAATTGTCGCGTCGGCTGATTGATTGGGCCGATGGGCATGGCGTGTCCTACGACGCTATGATGCTCACGAACGCAAACACCATCGACGCGCACGCGGCCGATCTCATCGCCCGATGCCGCATTTCGCTGGCATATCTGACGATCGACGGTCCCGAGGAGATTCACAACCAGCGCCGCGTTGCGGCCAACGGCTCGAATTCCTACGAGCGCACGATCGCAGCCGCGCGGCTCTTGCGCGCACGGGGAATCGCGCTGCTCGCCACCATGAACACCGACAAGGTCAACATCGCCTATTACGAGGGCCTGCGCCAGAGGCTTCTCGAGGACGAGGGCATCGAGTTGGGCATGGCGAAGCTCAACGACTATGGGCATTTCTACGGGCAGGCGCCGTTCTGCGCTCCCGACTTCGACCTGTACGAGCACGAGGAATTCTTCCAAGCGCAGTTCGCCGAGTTCGCCAAACGAGCCCACGATGCGGGCGAGATGCGCGAGATGCTGCGGCCCATCAGGAGATTCTGCACGGGACAGTACGATAATTACTTCATCATCGACCTGCTCGGCGACGTGTATCGATGCGATGGCCGGGTGGGGGAGAAAGGGCATGTGCAGTTCAACCTGTTCGACGACAAGTCGACGTGGAAGCTCGATGCGATTACGTTCGACGCGACGCGCGACGAGAAGTGCAGTGCATGCGAGCTTTTGCCCGTTTGCCAGGGAAACTGCATCTGGGAGCGCGAGTGCTCGGGGATGCCGTGCCATCCCTTCAAGACGACCATAGGGGATTACCTGAAGCTGTACCAGGCGTGCTTCGACGCCGAGGCCGATTCATGTTGCGAGCATGGCGTCATGGTGCTCGCCGAGCCCTTCTCGGATGCGGAGCTGGGCTTGTCGTAAGCATTTGCGAAAGCTTCTCGCTGGCGCCACCGACGCTCTGTGTCGGCGGCCTTTCGTGCTCGAAAGACGGCCGGCGCCTCCTTGAAATGCAGAGCGTCCATTCGGCGGCTGCGAAGCGCAGGTTTACGCCCCGAGCTTCTTCGCCACCTCAAGTGCGCAGTTCTTGCCGGTGAGGTAGCCGCCCTCCGTGCAGGCTACGAGATAGCCCCATTCGCCTGCGAGATACAGCCCCTCCGTTTCGTCCTGGTAGCGCTCGAGCATGCTGTGGATGGCTCGGAACTGTCCCGGGGGCTCGAGGTTGATGCCGCGCTCGTAGCGCTGGCAGCTGACAACTTCGCCTTCGGTGGCGAATGCGGGCAGGATCTCCGCGCATTCCTTGCGGACGCGCGCCTTGCGCTCTTCCTCCGTCATGCCCTTCAGCTCGTCCTCGTGCCAATCGACGGTGAAGACCTGCATGAGCGTCGTGCCGGGCTCGCTGCAGATGTCTTGCAGGTTCTCGTCGAACATGGTGGAGATGATGCGGTCCTCGTGCGTGGGGAGGAACATGAGTATGAAGTTGTCGGGGGTGATACGCCTGTTGAATTTGAAGACATAGCGCCAGCTCGAGCAATAGGTCGCCGTGCCCAGCGCGTCCTTGATGTCCTGGGGCATGTCGGGGGCGATCGCGATGGCGTCGACGGCGTCGGTGCAGCAGATGACGTTGTCCGTGTCGATGACCTCGCCGCTATCGAGGCGCACGCCGACGACCTTGGTTCCTTCGAACAGAATCTTGTCGACCCGCGTGTTGAAGCGGATGTTCTCGGCGAACGTAGCGCCGAGCACGAGGTTCAGCGCCTCATGGCTGCCCTTGATCTGGCCCATCCCGGACATGAACTTGAGCAGCGCGAGGGGGTGGGCGACGGAGATCTCGTCGGGGTGGCCGATACTCTGCACCCGTGCGCCCGCCCAGATGCGCGCTCGCCTCGACCAGGACGAAGTCGACGCCCTTTTTATGCAGCTGATAGCCTGCGGAGAGGCCCGCGCAGCCCGCTCCGATGATGACGACTGGCTTGTTCGGCATGGTGGACTTCCTTTCCAATTATTAGTAGATACTGTCATAATGTGTGATTACCAATGGAATGAAGGGAGCGCAATGACCCAAGAACCGTTTGGGGGCGTCTCGCCGTCGCGGTCCATTCCCCAACAACGTGTCGTCGAGAAGCTCGACGACTACATGAGCCGCCGAGACTATGCGGGGGCTGAGCGGCACTTGATGTACTGGCTCGACGAGGCATGCATGCTCGGCGACAAGCGCGGCGAGCTGATGGTGCGCAACGAGCTCGTGGGCCATTTCCGCAAGACGGGCGACAAGCGCCGAGCGCTCGAGCACGTCGACGCTGCCCTGCGGCTCGTGGACGAGCTGGGCTTCGGGAACACGATCAGCGCCGGCACGACGTACACGAACGCGGCAACGGCGCTCAACGCCTTCGGCGAGAACGAGCGCTCGCTCTCCTTGTTCGAGAAGGCTGCCGCGCTCTACGAGGGTGCACCGGGCACTGCTCCGCACCTGCTCGGAGGGCTTTACAACAATATGGCGCTCGCGTGCGTCGCGCTCGGCCGGCATGACGAGGCCGATGCGTTGTACGAGAAGGCGCTTGCCGTCATGGCCCGCTCGGAACGCGGCCAGCTCGAACAGGCGATCACTTATCTGAACATGGCCGACGCGGCCGTCGCGCGCACGAGTCGCGAGCTCGGGTGCAGTGCGCAGGAGGCCATGGCCGACCCGTCCTGCGACCATGCGGTCGAGGTCCTGCTCGATACGGCGCTCGAGCTCTTGGACACGCCGGGCGTTCCGCACGACGGCTACTATGCGTTCGTCTGCGAGAAATGCGCGCCGACGTTCGCGCATTACGGCTATTTCCTCGCCGATGCCGATTTGAGGGAAAGGGCGCGGGCTATCTATGAACGGGCTTGAGATCTCGCGGGCCTATTTCGAGCAATTCGGCTTGCCGATGTTGGAAGAGCGGTTTCCCGACTTGCTGCCGCATGTCGCCGCAGGCTTGTTCGGAAGCGGATCGGAATGTTTCGGCTTCGATGACGAGGTGTCACGCGACCACGATTTCGATCCCGGGTTCATGTTGCTGCTGCCCGGCGAGGATGTCGTGGGTCGCAGGCGCGCGTTCGAGCTCGAGCGCGCCTATGCGTCGCTGCCGAAGGAGTTCATGGGCGTGAAACGTCCGGCGATGGCGCCTGTCGGTGGCGCGCGTCGCGGCGTGATGCGCCTGGCCGAGGTTTTCGAGGGCAAGGTGGGAAGTTCCGATGGCGTGCTGACGGTGGGGCAGTGGTTCGAGGTTCCCGCGCATGCGTTGGCGGAGGCGGTCAACGGCGCAGTGTTCTACGACGAGGCCGGCGAGCTCACGGCCGTCCGCGCAAGGCTCGCGCATTACCCGGAGGATATTCGCCGCAAGAAGCTGGCCGGCCATCTGCTGCTCGCGGCGCAAGCGGGGCAGTACAACTATGAACGCTGCCTGCGACATGGCGAGCCGGCCGCCGCGCAGCTGGCGGTCATCGAGTTTTCCAAGAGCGTCATGGAGGCGGTTTTCCTGCTCAACGACGTCTACCAGCCGTTTTACAAGTGGCGGTTCCGTGCCATGCGCGCATTGCCGAGGCTCGCGCTCGACGCCGAGCTCCTCGAGTATCTGATCACGACGCATAACGAAGGCCAGCTGGCCGTGGATAAGCTCGAGGTCGTGGAAGGCATCGTCTCGGACGTGATTGCAGAGCTCACAGCGCAAGGCCTGACGAAGGTGGATTGCGGCGACCTCGAGAAACATGCATACTCCGTCAACGACGGCATATCCGATGCCAGTATTCGCAACATGCACATCCTCGCAGGCGTGTAGCGCGATAATGGGCCTGGAGCCTGGGGTCCTAGGACCTGGGGCCTGGGGTCCTAGGACCTAGGATGGGTGGGGCTTCCGGGGAGGGCTAGGCTCCAGGATGAGCTGTGCCCCCGGGGAGGGCTAGGTCCCAGGACGTCGATTCGCCCGGGCCTCGGGTAGAATGGGGTGCACGATGAAAATTCAGGGCTTACAGAAGATGACGTTGCTCGACTACCCGGGTCGGGTTGCCTGCACGGTCTTTTTGGGCGGGTGCGATTTCCGCTGCCCGTTCTGCCATAATTACGAGCTTGTGGAAGGATCCCCGCCCGAGGTGATGGGCGAAGACGAGTTCTTCGCGTTCCTCGACAAACGTCACGGCCTGCTCGACGGCGTCGCCATAACGGGCGGGGAGCCGTGTCTGCGGCGCGACCTCCCCGATTTTGCCGCGAGGATCCGCGAAGCCGGTTTCGCTGTGAAACTCGACACGAACGGAAACCATCCGCTCATGCTCGCAGAGCTGGTCGAGGGCGGTCTCGTGGACTACGTTGCCATGGATATTAAGAACAGTCCGGCGAAGTATGCGCAGACCGTCGGCTTGCCCTCTGTCGATTTGGCTTCGATCGACGAGAGCGCTCGCATCCTCATGGAGTCGGGCATCGACTACGAGTTCCGCACGACGGTGGTACGCGAGTTCCACGAAGAGTCGGATTTCGAAGCGATCGGGTCTTGGATCGAGGGGGCTAAGCGCTATTTCCTCCAAGCGTTCGCAGATAAGGACACGGTTCCCGATAGGGCGCTGCATGCTCCCGACATCGAAGAGCTGAACGTGTATCGGGACATTGCCGCCCGGCATGTCGAGCGAGTCGGCATCCGCGGTGTCGAGGGGTAGTTCTCGAGCGGTAGCGTATTTCATTGAAAGTTAACCGTATCTAAACCCTGCATTTCGCATACACAACTGGAATATGCGTGCAAGGCAGCGCGCTTTTGCACGCATATTCCAGTTGTGTGTGCGAAATGCGGGGTTCGTCCTGGCTAACTTGCGGGATTTCCACACACAACTGGAAAATACGTGCAACTGGCGCCCATTGTGCACGTATATTCCAGTTGTGGGTGCTTTTTGCGAGTTTAGCCTGTCCAGTTTCAGGACATAGGTAAGCCAATAGTTTCAGGACATGGGTAAGTCGG
>CAMOUE010000130.1 GCA_946626265.1 uncultured Eggerthellaceae bacterium
GTCCCGGGGACACCCCAACCGGCGCCCCTGGCAGGATACCGGGGAAGTGCGCCGACCCGGGGGGCGCCACGCCCGGCGAACGCCCGACCATACGACCAATCTCAGGCGCAATCGGCACGGACGAACGCACAGAGCGCATGGGCGACGGCGCAATAGAAAGTCGAGCCATCGCGTTCGCTCAAGTCAGCGGCAAAATCCTCCACCCACAGCGACAGATGCGCCTTCAGGAACGAGGACCCGGCATCAAACGCATCCATCATGGACCGAGCCGGCGTTTCGCGGAGCACGTTCTATCGTTGCTTTTCGGACAATTTCGATGTCGTGAACTGGTCGTTCAAGCGCTACAAGAACATCCGCCTACAGGACAAGGATCGCTATTGCAGCTTCGAGACGAGCCTGCGCGCGTGATACCCGCAGACGGGTTCGTGAACGCATAGAACATGCGCTCGGGGTGTCCCAGATGAAGCAGCAATGCGACACCGCCGATGGCGAGCAATACGAGCGAAACCAGGGGAAGCAGCTAACGCTTCTTGCCCTTACCCGCCGGGAATGCCCACGAGAACACATACGCTCCGGCAGCCGTACCGCCGAGCAAGGTAAACAGGAATAACGAGAACTCGGAAATCATGTGGCGCCCCTTTCAGCCAAATCAGGCACAGCCACCGTTTTGTCGGTCCTGTGCGTCCTGCCGTCAAACTATCAGGGCAAGTGCGCGCAAGAAAGCGACAAAACGGCCTACCTGTTCCACTGTGGGACGGGCGCGAGGAAATGCAACGCTTCCGGCAGCTAGTCGGCGGCGTTCTCGGCTTGCGCGTATTCGTCTTCGTCGAGCTCGTCGATGGACTCGGGGCGCACGACGAGCACGTCGCAGTCCATATGGCGAACGAGGTACGTCGACACGCTGCCGACGAAGGCGTACTTCACGTTCGACAATCCACGGACGCCGCAGATCACGAGGTCTGGCTTGAACTCCTCGGCCAATTCGCCGAGCACGTCCTCGGTGCGGCCCGCCTCGACCCGCACCTCGACCGAAGGAATGCATTCGTCGTGCATCGCGCGCGTGAGCTGGCGTTCGAGCGATTCCTCGAGGGCTTGCCCGCTCTTCAGCGCCATCTCGTCGCTGCTCACTCCCGCTTGCTCGAGCAACGACGCGTCGATTGCATGGGCGAACAGAACCTGCGCGTTGTTGTCGTGCGCAATCGAGAGCGTGCGACGGGCCACCGCAAGGCGCGAACCGCCATCGTCGAGCGCTGCGAAAATCTTCTTGTACTTTGCCATATTCGTTTCCTTTCGAAATGACTGCGTCCAGAACGGCTTCGTATATTTCGTTACATCATAGCCCATGCCGAACTCATCCTCGGCAAGTTCCTCGCCACGGCGGCATCGCAACCCGCCTCGCAACCGCCCCTGCAACCGCACCGTCCCACGCGAGGCGATTATGGCGTATTCTATTCACGTCTCCGCCGAATGAGCGAAAGGATGCGGCGTTGAGAGCCAGCGAGGAAAGCCAACAGACGACCTGCCCCAACTGCGGAGCCGGCTTCGCAATCGACGAGGCCCGCTGTCCCTATTGCGGCCAGCTCAACCCGTCCGGCGCGGAAAAGGCGTACATGGACGCGCTCGACGACATCAACGACGAGACCGGCGACCTTGCAGAAGACGCGCGGGAAAGCATCGACACCAGCATCCGTCGCAACGCGAAGAGGACCATCGTCGTCATCGTCATCGTCGCCATGGCGCTTGCATCGCTGTTCGCGATCGCGACGTGCATGGATCGGGGCCAGGAACGACGAGAGCTAAGGGACTACCAGGCGCGCGAGGCTTTCAGGACGCAGTACTTCGAGGAGTTCGACCGCCTCTACGAAGCAGGCGACGACGACGCGCTGAGCGCATATGTCTGGAACCTTTCGGACGACCCCGGCTTCGAGGCGCTGTTCACCTGGGAGCACGTCGGGCTTCTTCAAGCCCATGACGACTGGGAGGCCCTACGCTCGGTCGCCGACCACGTCGAGGGGGGCACGTGCACCATCGACGATTACACCTGGTCCGTCTCGACCGCCTTGCGCCTCGCCCGGCTCGACGGGAACGACACGTCCCCCTCCGCGATGCTTACGCCGGAAGAGGAGAAGCGGGCCGCCGGCTACCGGGAATACGCACGGCAGTTTCTCCGCGAGACGCTCCAGATGAACGATGGCGAAATCGCCGCCTTCGCAGACGAGGCGAAGGACGAATACGGCTATATTCAAAGGGATATGTTGAAGAAGAACCTCGAGACGCGCCTGACGCAGCTCGGGACCCCGCATTAAGGAGGCACGCCATGAAATGCCCGAACTGCGGCGGGCAAATGGGGCTCGAAGACGCAGTTTGCCCCTATTGCAACACGCCCAACGCCATGGCGGCAAAACACCAGTCCGACATGGCGCATTTCCGCCAGGAGTACCAGCGGACGCAAGCCGACGTCATGCAGAAGACGTCGTTCATGCAGCGGCACGGCAGCTGGCTCATCGTCCTGTCGGTGCTGCTCGTCGCCCTGATCGGCGGAATCGTCCTGCAGGCGTGCGCTTGGGACATCGGCCACTCGATCCGCACGAGGAACGTGGAGCGCGGCATGGTCGAGGCCAGCCAGGTGATGGACTCGTACCTCGAGGCGGGCGACTACGGGAAGTTCCTCGGCTACTACGACGCGAACAACATCTCCCTCGACTACGAGAACCCGTACCAGGGACTGCGCTCGGCCGCAAACGCGTACGTCAACCTGATACGGGACATCTCGACGCTGAACGACCCGAACCGCACGTACAGCCCCGAGCACCTAGCCAGCGTCTACGGGTACTTGGCCGAAGACCTCAACAGGATATTCACGCTCGAAGAGCAATTCACGTACAACACGGACAAGTACCTCCCCGCCGACAAGCGCGTCTACATCGAGGACATCCGCGATCGGTCCACCGCCATCGCGAAGGCGTACTTCGGGCTCACCGACGAGCAGATACGGGACATTCCGAACATGTCCACGAAGAGGCTGGCGAAACTGATCGAGGAGGGCATCGCATCATGACGAAAGCGAACAACACCACCCGCTCCCCCTTGAAAATCGTCGTGACCGTCATCGCCGTCGTCGTGGTCATCCTGTTCGTTTCGGCAGGATTCCGGATCAGCGAGTCGTCGAAGGGCTATTCGTACGAGCACAGCGTCCGCGAGTACGTCTACCCCGCAGAGAGCGGGCGGTTCGGAAACTTGTACGAGATCGCGGTGCGGGACATGGACAAGAACACCAAATACGCACCCGAAGTGGAGGAATGCCGGGCGCTCGCGTTCTACTACGAGCAAGCCGTACTCGAACACGCGTACCGGACGACCGGCAACGACGGGAAGGCGGACCAGTTCGCCGAGCGCATGGAGGAATACGAAGGACAGCTCGGCTCCATGTCCTCGAGAGCCGAGGCCGCGCGTAAGGCGGCCTCGGACTAATAACCGCTAAAGCACGGCCTCGCTACAGGACGACCTCCCGGGCGCCCTCTTCGAGGGCGACGAGCGTCCGCACATGCAGCACATGGTATCAGAACGACGAGACGTGCCGAGCGCGGCGGTCTGACGGCGATGCCTTTCGGTCAAATCCGCGACGGGCGCTCGTTTCCCTCTTACCTTTTTGTGCAAATTCAACAGCACGGGAAAGCGGCGCGGGAGGCAGCCCTACACTGAGCCATGCAGTCAATTTGTCGAAGCGCGAAGCGAAAACCCAGGGGGCGCGACTGGCATGTCATATTACTTTTTCCCAAGCTGCAAGGTCACGGCACAGTTCAAGGATGCGAGCAAGCGGGCACGCGAGTACGTGGACCAGAAGCTCGGCTTGAAGCCTATCGGGTGCTGCAGGCCAAACCACGCGAAACTCACCGCGGACGACACCGCGCTCATCGTGTGCAACAACTGCGCAGCGATCATCGAGGAGAACACCGACGCCCGAATCCAATTCCTCTGGGAGCTCATCGACCAGGATCCCGACTTCCCGTTCCCGGACTACCATGGCGAGGAAATCTCCGTGCAGGACTGCTGGATCGCCTTCGACAAGCAGCATGTCCAAGATGCCGTCAGGTCGTTGATGCGCAAGATGAACATCCGCGTCGTGGAACTCGAGGAGAACCGCGAGAAGACGAAGTTCTGCGGCACGAACCTGCTGTCGCCGTGCACGGAAAGCAATGCGCAGCTCGCTCGCAAACGCTACGTCGAGCAGTTCCCGCACATGTTCACGCCCATGGAGCCCGAAGAGCAGGTCGCGCACTTCCGCGCGCACTGCGAGCAAATCGAGACCGACAAGGTCGTGTGCTACTGCAAGTTCTGCACGGAGGGCATCAACATGGGCGGCAAGCAGGGGCTTCATCTCATCGAGCTGCTTTTTCCCGCGTAGCGCCCAGGGCCTTCCAGGCCGTCGCGCGATCACCGCACGTTATCTGCAGAGGCCGTGGAGCACGCACGTGGCGCGCGATATGGGCACGTGATGCAACGGCGGCGCACCGCACGCGTAACGGCGAAACGATGCGCCGTACCCGTCCCTTCGCATCATTTCGAGTTGCGGAGGATGACGTCCGCGAGGGCGTTGAGGGACGACGCGTCCCACCACTCCTCATCGGGAACGTGGGCGTTGAACTCGACTTCGAGCTTCGTGAGCACTTGGATGAAGCCGAGCGAGTCGACGCCGCCCTCCACGATGAGCGGTTCGTCGTCGGTCAGCTCGGGATTGTAGTCCTCGGGCAGGTCCTGCGCCATGATCTCGCGGGCGCGGGCCTTGATTTCCTCAGCAGTTGCCATGTTCCAGCTCCTCCTGTATCTTCCATCTTTCGATATCGCCGGCGGCCGTGCGCGGAAGCGCATGGCCCAGCCGCATGACGCGCCCGATTCGCGAGCCGGGCGCGAAGCCGCCCATGGCCGGCACGAGCGCCTCCATGACCTCGTCTTCGTCGCGCTCGCATGCCAACCTGCCGCACACGAGCGTCAGCGCGCCGTCGCGCAGCACGACGGCGACGTCGCGTTCGCCCAGCGCATCCGCCACGACGGCCTCGTACTCGGGCAGAAAGACCTTCGTGCCGCCCGATAACGTGAGCACGTCCTTCAACCGGCCTTCCACATGGAGCAGGCCCTCATCGTCGAGAAAGCCCTTGTCGCCCGTATGGAGAATCCCGTCGCGCACCGCGCCTGCGGTTTTCTCCTCATCGCGGTAATAACCTTGCATGAGGCACGTCGGGGCGCTTACGAGAATCTCGCCGTCCCCGGCGATCTCGACCGTGTCTTCCGGGCAGATCGTCATCGCGTGGAAATCGTCGCCCGTGCTCAAGGCGACACCCGAGCTCGTCTCGGTCAGGCCGTATCCCAAGCTCGCGCGTATGCCGCGTGCGCGCACCTTTTCGAGCAGGTCGTCGCGGCAGTCAGCGGCACCGACGAGCACGAGTTCAAGCTCGTCGTTTATCGCGCCGCGCGCGACCGCGTATTCCAACAGCTTCGGCACGAGCGCGACCGCCGTCGGGCCGAACAGCGCGAAGTCGTCGCAATAGTGGCGAGGGCCCCGGCCGAGCGCGACCGCGGCTCCGCAGGAAAGCCCCCACAAGAGCCCGCACACGAACCCGAACACATGCGAGAGCGGCAGCACGCACAGCAGCGTGTCGTCCTGCGAAAGCGGCATGAGCGACGCGCCGTTGTACGCGCTCGACATCAGGCTCTTGTCGGTGAGCACGACCGCCTTCGAAGACGACGTCGTCCCGCTCGTGAAGAACAGCACGGCATGCGAACCACATGCAGGCGGACGCTCGGGGGCAAGCGAGCTTTCGAGCTCCCGCCGCCGCGCTTCGTCTCGCGCCCACACGCGGTCGGCGTCGACGGAGTGCAGCAACGGCTCGAGCACGCGGTTCGGCGCCGTCGCGTCGACGAGGGCGACTTGGTATCCCGCGCGTACGGCGGCGAACGCCTCGACGACGCACTCGCAGGACCCGTCGGCGAGAATCGCCTCGCACGCGCCGCCGCCCGAGGCGAGCTCGCCCGCACGCGCGCTCACGCGCTTTGCCAGCTCGACCCATGTCACGGCTTCGACCTCGCCCTTCTCCCCGCACACGAGCAAAGCCGCCCGTTCGGGCGCGCAGGCGGCCATGCGATCAACCAAGTCCGCGAAGTCAACGTATCGAACCATGCGTTCCTCTCCTGCAAGGACGGGCAGCCCCGCCCCGGACGGGGGCGGGGATGTCGAATAGCGGAAACGATTACTTGAAGAAGCGCTCGACGAGCTCGCGGCTGTATTCCGCAGTCTCATCCATGTCGCCGAAGCTCATGATCTCGCCCGCATAGTAGGTGTCGTACTTGCCCTGCATGGCCTCGACGTCGTCGTACCAGCCGGCGGCGTAGTCCTCGGTGAACACATGCGGGAAGTAGTACCACGAACGCTCCTCGATGACCTCCTTGGCCGGGTTGC
>CAMOUE010000131.1 GCA_946626265.1 uncultured Eggerthellaceae bacterium
CTTCTCCCTGCAAGGTTAAACGCAACAATGTTGCGTTTAGAAATTCAACCTACCGTTGTTTTGCGAGGGGGGTTTCGAGGGAGCGTTTCGAGAGGGCGTTTCGAGGGCAGGGAAACTACCCGATGCAGCTCTTTCCCGGCTCCTTGTCTTTCGAATGGCACAGCGTCCTTGTACTGACTGGGACGAGGTGTTGGGCTGGGGACGCGGCGGCGGGCAGGACTCCGCGTGCGTGCGCGAGGGCGGACGTGAGAGCGGGGCGTGCGCGGGGGCGGGGGCATGCGCGAGGGCATGCGCGAGGGCTGGAGCGAGGACGCGGCGTTCACGCGCCTGGACCTTGCGTCGAAATCAGCCTAACGAAACCGCGAATCGAAGTTATCCTGACGAAACCGCCCAGAAAACCTCCTCAACTGGAATATACGTACACGCGCCTCCCGTTATGTACGTATATGACGGTTGAGGAGGTCTTAGCCTGGGTTAACTCACTCGATGATGCGAGGGGGCTGGCGCAACGCCCCATTGCGCCGACCGGCGTCCCGGCCCCGCAGCCGACCCCACGCGCAATGGGGCATTGCGCCCGTCCCTTGCGCCCGCCCCTTCATCTCATTCGGGGATGTCTGCTGGAAAAACACACTTGTGCACCATGAAACGCCCGCGCGACTCGAGCCCGACGGTGCACAAGTGCGTTTTTCCAGCAGATCCTATCGGAGCAGAACCACCTACGTGTATTGTCGAGCTCGTAAAACGCGAATAAGCTCGGCACATCCACCTGACAACTCCGATCGCCTTTGTATATTCGTAAATATATTTCTCATATGGATAGCCCAACCCACCCAATCGCCCAATCGAAACGGTGCGAAACGGTACCAATTGGTACCAACCGGGATAACATTCATTATCATTAGCTTTATAGATGAATAATTCATTTACAACGTTGACCTTGTGTTTTAGATACTATTTGAATGTTACGTGATTAATTACACAGACATTGAGCTATTGGACTATAGTTACATGCCGTATCGAGCAACGGAAAGAGCGACAGAATATAAGAGAAAAGAGGAAACGATGAACGATTACGCAAAGACCCTCGCAAAGATGAAAAAGGCCGGCAAGCTCGTTCGCCTGAGCCAGCACAATAACGGGCCGAAAAGCTACAAGCGCGGCCAGGGTGCCCTGCTGCGCGCACTGCTCGACGCCGACGGCTGCGCTACCCAGCGCGAGCTCACCGCCATCCTTGGCGTGAACCGCAAGATGCTCAAGGACATCGTGCGCAAGGCGCAGCGCAACGACTATGTCACCATCGAGGAAACCGAGGGCAAGAAGACGTACGCCGTCAAACTAACTGACGAAGGCCGCAAGGTTGCCGAGAAGCACGAGAAGGCACAGGACAAGATCGCCGAGCAGATTCTCGCAACGCTGACCGACGAAGAGCGCGCGCAGCTCGACGCCATCAACGAGAAGCTGATCGTCGCTTGCAAGGAGGCCGGTGTCGACGGCAAGAAGAAAGGCCGCAAGGCGCACAAGCATGGCCACCGTCATGGCCATGGCCACTGCAAACACCATCGCTACTAAACAGCGTGAAGGGACGAGAGCCGCACGCCGATTCCGAATCGAGCCGACTCCCGGAACCCTCCAATAACCCGGAACCGACAGCACGCAACAGACAGCGCCGCGATAATTCGCCCCGCTACATCATCTAACGACAAAAAAGCCGCATCACTTGGGATGCGGCTTTTTTGCCGAGTTAAGGACGTGTATGGCATACGTCCTTGTTTTTCTTTGCCAGGGCTGTCGAGGGGGAAGAACAGCCCTGGCTGACGAGTGAGGCGAGAAAGGAGAGTTGTGGAAGGGAGTACCATTTCTTGCCTGTGTATAATCTAGAGTATTATTTATTCTAAGTCAAGAATATTTTTTAGAATGATTAAATTCTGTGCAGAACGGCATGGTTCGACACGGAACGGCACCGGGCAACGGCCCTCCATAGGACGACGGTCGAGTAACGATCCTCCATAGGACGACGGTCGAGCAACGGTCCTCCATAGGACGACACCGGACAACGACCCTCAACGGAACGGCACCGGAAATCCGCCATAGGCGCAGGATCGGAACGAATGCAATCGATCCGCGTAATATCGGCTAAACCGTGAGGTCGACGAACGTCAGGCCTATCAAGGTATCGAGGTCGCCAGGGGCCATCTCGATCTGGCAGCCGATGCGGCCGCCCGAGAACAGAATCGCGTCGTAGAGCTGGGCCGTCTCGTCGATCGAGGTGCGGAACTTCGCCTTCATTCCCAAAGGAGAGCATCCCCCATGGACGTATCCCGTCAGCGGCAGCAGCTCCTTCGACTTGATCATGGCGACAGCCTTCTCGCCAACCGCCGCAGCAGCCTTTTTCAAATCGAGCTCGCAAGCCACGGGGATCATGAACACGTAATGCTCGCCCGACTTGCCCTGGGTAACAAGGGTCTTGAACACGCGGTCGGGATCCTCGCCGAGCAGTGCGGCCACTTCGACGCCCGAAAGCGCCTCCGGGCTCTCGAACGTGATGAAGCGATGCGCGAACCCGGCCGCCTCGACCTCGCGCAAGGCGTTCGTCTTACGCTCCTTGTCCTTCTGCTTCGCCATGGGAAAACCGCCCTACTCCGCGGAATCGACCGCAGCCTCAGGCCCCTGCCCCGCATCGAACCCGTGAGCCTGCTCGAGCTTCGCGCGGAGCGTCCGCAGCGCATTGCCCCGATGGGACACCTCGTTCTTGCGCGCTTGCGGCACCTCGGCGAGCGTGCAAGCGCCTTCGAATACATCGGGCCAGAACAGCGGGTCGTAGCCGAACCCGCCATCCCCTTGGGGCTCATGGCCGATACGACCCTCGACCGTACCGCGGGCCGTCGTCTCGGTTCCGTCCTCGTCGATGAACACGAGCGTGCAGACGAACCGCCCGGTGCGCCGACCGTCCGGCACGCCCGCCAGATCGCGGATCAGCTTGTCGTTGTTGTCCTGGTCGGAAGCGTCCTCGCCGGCAAAACGCGACGAGTACACGCCAGGCGCCCCGCCGAGCGCATCGACTTCTATCCCCGAATCGTCCGCGAGCGCCGCAAAACCGCCGCACGCCTCGCGGGCCGCGTGCGCCTTGATGCGCGCATTGCCCAGGAACGTATCGGCATCTTCGACCGGATCGGATTCGACGCCCATCTCGCGCAAGGTCTTGAACTCCCAACCCGGAAAATCCAGCGCGTTGGAAATCTCCGATACCTTGTGGGCATTGTTTGTCGCAAGCACGACGGTTTTCATGTCGATTCCTTTCCGAAAACACCGGGGTCGCGTTCCCTTGACCCTCAAATGCTATAATGCCACGTGCTGCTTAGTCGGGACGTGGCGCAGTTTGGTAGCGCGCCTGCTTTGGGAGCAGGATGTCGCAGGTTCGAATCCTGTCGTCCCGACCATTTCAGCTTGTGTTATCCTGTCGTCTTGACAATGATAACGCATCAATGGGGTACAATTGACCCCACGCAAACGCGGGTGTAGTTCAATGGTAGAACCGGAGCCTTCCAAGCTCCTGACGCGGGTTCGATTCCCGTCACCCGCTCCAATTTCCCGAACGCCGCAAGGCGTTTTTTTACAGGAGGCAGGCATGACCGAGTCAGAGCGCATGACCGAGCCAGAGCGGGAAACAGACGACGAGGCAGGACGCCCTCGCATAGAAGGCGCCGTCGGACTGGGCGTCGACATTGTCGAAATCGAGCGCATGGCCGCGATCCTCGAGCGCACCGAATCGTTTGCCCGCAGGGTCTTCTCGGAAGACGAGCGCGCCTACTGCGATTCGAAGGCAAACCCGGCAGCGCACTACGCCACGCGATTCGCGGCCAAAGAGGCAGTGGTCAAGGCGCTGGGCACGGGGTTTTCTCAAGGCATCGGCGTGCGCGACATCGAAGTGAAGCGCACGAAGGCGGGAAAGCCCTACATCGCGCTGACCGGCAAGGCTCGTGAAATCGCAGATGCGCAAGGCGTTCGCGACTTGTCGATCTCCCTTTCGTATACGCATACGGATGCGGTCGCCTGCGCCATGGCCGTCACGGAAGAGTCGCTGCGCGCATCCGAACGACGCAAGGACCCAATGGAAGAGCTGACGAAGCAATTCAAGGAGACACGGGGGATACTCGATGAACTCTAGCGAAATCAGGCACGTGGAACTGCCCTGGCCAGCCGAGAACACGAACAAGTACGCGCGCGGTAAGCTGACGGTCGTCGCCGGGAGCGCACGCTATTCGGGCGCCGCCGTGCTCGCAGCGCTTGCAAGCCAGCGCATGGGCGCCGGCTACACAGAAGTCGTGACCGACCCCAAAGCCGTGAACGTCGTGCGCATCGCCTCCCCGTCCCTCGTCGTTCGCTCGACCGACGAGTGGAAGCCGGGCGAGCTCGCGCAAAGCATCGAAGGCAAGCCGTGCGCCGTCTGCGTCGGCCCGGGCTTCGCCCCCGACGACGAGAAAGCCGCCGAACTCGTGGCCCGCGTCTTGAAGAAGGCACCCTGCCCCGTCGTCGTCGACGGCGGCGGGTTGGCTCGGCTCGCCACGAAAAAGAACCTGCAAACGCTTGCCGACCGCTTCGGCAACGGCCTCGCGACCGTGATTACGCCGCATGGCGGCGAAGCTGCCCGCTTGGCGAAATCGCTCGGCCTGCCCACGGGAAACCAGGAGCACCTCGCCGCCGCGCTCTCGCTCGCCACGCAGGCGATCGTCGTGCTCAAAGGGCCCGACACGTATATCTCGAACGGCAAGACGACCGAATGCATGAACGCGGGCACGGCCGCACTCGCGAAGGCGGGCACGGGCGACGTGCTTGCAGGAATGATAGCGTCCCTGCTCGCACAGGGAATGGACCCCTTCGACGCCGCCGCGCTCGGCGCGAGTCTCCACGCACTCGCCGGGACGGCTGCGGCAGAAGCCTACACGGAGATCTCGGTCGTCGCCGAAGACGTCATCGCCGCCATCCCCCAGGCCATCCGAACGTACCAAAGCGCATAGGGCGCTTCGCGCGCCCCGGATGCGCCCCGGATGCGCCCTGGATGCAAGCCGGACTCGGTCCGCATCCAACCCGCATCCGCCGCACGTCCGAAACGCACGCGCCCACCCATCCGGCCAGCAAGAAAGACTAGGAAACCCATGGACGAAACACTGAGCTTGTTCGACGACGACGCACGCGTGCGTATCGAGGCGCTCCGCGAGGAGATCGACCATCACATCTACCTGTACTACGTGAAAGACGCGCCGGAAATATCCGACGGCGCGTTCGACTCCCTCATGCGAGAGCTACGCGAACTCGAGAACGACCATCCCGAGTTCTTCGATCCAAACTCCCCCACCCAGCGCGTGGGCGGCGCGGTGGGCGACCAGTTCGCGCCCGTGCGCCACGAACGCCGGATGTACTCGCTCGACGACGCCATGAACATCGAGGAGCTCGACGCGTGGATGGACCGCGTCGTCGATGCGCTCGGCGAGCTTCCCGAACTCGTCTGCGAGCTCAAGATCGACGGTTCCGGCATAGCGCTCACCTACGAAGCCGGGGCCCTCGTGCGCGCGGCCACGCGCGGCGACGGGACGACGGGCGAGGACGTCACGGCAAACATCCGCACGATCAAGGACGTGCCCTTGCGCCTGCGCGCCGACGGCCTTGCGGGCGTCGTGCGCGACGGTTCGTTCGAAGTGCGCGGCGAAGTGTACATGCCGAAATCGAGCTTCGAGACGCTGAACGCCGCGGCGGAAGCGAACGGGAAACAGGGCTTCGCAAACCCCCGAAACGCCGCGGCGGGCAGCCTGCGCCAGAAAGACCCCAAGATCACGGCCGGTCGCGACCTTGCGACCTTCCTGTACGCCATCGCAGACGAGCAGGCCGTCGCCGCCGACGGCCAGGCGGAGCTGCTCGCCTGGCTCGGCGAGTGCGGCTTCCACGTCAACCCAGACGTGCAACGTTGCAAGACGCGCGAGGAAGTGCACGAGTTCTGCCAACGCGCGATCGAGCGACGCGACGACCTGCCCTACGAGATCGACGGCGTCGTGGTGAAGGTGAACTCGTTTTTGCAGCAAGCGTCCATGGGCTACACCGCCCGCGCACCGCGCTGGGCCATGGCGTTCAAGTTCCCACCCGAGGAGAAGGCGACGAAGCTCGTGGGCATCACGGTGCAGGTCGGACGCACCGGCGCGCTCACGCCGGTCGCCGAGCTCGAACCCGTTTCCGTCGCGGGCTCGACCGTCGCGCGCGCGACGTTGCACAACGAGGACGAAGTGCACCGTAAAGACGTGCGCGTGGGCGACACGGTCATAGTCCGCAAGGCCGGCGACGTCATCCCCGAAATCCTCGGACCCGTCGAATCGCT
>CAMOUE010000132.1 GCA_946626265.1 uncultured Eggerthellaceae bacterium
TCTCGAGCGTCTACATGGACGTCGCGAAGGACCGCCTCTACTCCGAGGCGCCCGACTCCCCGCGCCGCCGTGCCGTCCAGAGCGTCCTCATGAACATCCTCGAGGTGCTCGTGCGCGTCCTTTCGCCCATCCTGTCGTTCACCTGCGACGAGGTGTGGGAATACATCCCCGAGGCCCTGCGCACGGCCGAATGGCCCGCAAACGTGCAGCTTGCCGGATGGCCTGCCCGCGAGGACTTCGCGCCGGCGCTTCCCGACGACGACGGGGCTTCCGACCTCGAGAAGTTCTCCGCCGCCATGGAGGTGCGCGAGGTGGTTACGAAGGCGCTCGAGCAGGCGCGTTCCGAGAAGCTCGTGAACAAGAGCCAGGAAGCGGCCGTGAACGTGACGCTTCCCGCCGACGTGTTCGACAAGGTGTGCGCGTACGACGAAGCCGTGTTCGAGGAGCTGTTCATCGTGAGTGGCGTCCATTTCGAGCAGGGCGACGAGTTAGCCTGCGAGGTCGTGCAGGCGCAGGGCGAGAAGTGCCCGCGCTGCTGGAACTACCGCGAGCTCGGCGCCAACGCGAACCATCCCGCCGTCTGCAAGCGCTGCGGAGACGCGCTCGACGTTATAGGTTTCGTGGAAGAGTAGCGCTAACGAGAGCATTGATTCATGACCGCAGCTGAAACCAACAAGCAGGGAAGGCGGTTCGCGAAAGCGGCCGTCTTCTTCGTTCTCGCCGCCGCGTGGGTGGCGCTCGACCGCGTCTCGAAGTCGTTCTTCGACGGGATGGAACCCGGTTCCATCCTGGCAGGCCCCTACCTCGGGCTCATCGACATACGGCTCGTCCACAACACGGGCGGCGCCTGGGGGATCTTCTCCGATTCGACGTTCGGGCTCGGCGTGTTCTCGCTTGTCGTGTGCGCGGCGCTCGCCGTCTATTGCCTCGCGACCCTGAAGTCTTCCACGTTCGCTCAGGTCGTTTCGTTCGCGCTCATCGTCGCGGGCGGCGTCGGCAATGCGATCGACCGTTTCGCCCAAGGGTTCGTGACGGACTTCATTGAGTTCAGCTTCATGGACTTTCCCGTGTTCAACGTTGCCGACATAGGCGTGACGTGCGGTTTCGCATTGCTCGTCATAGCCTTGGCGCTCGAATGGCGACACGAGGGCGCATCGGGTAAGGGGGAGGATGCTCGATGACGTCGCGCTGCTACGTCGCAAACGCGCTCGACGAGGGCATGCGCCTGGATGCGCTGCTCGGCGAACGCGGCCTTTATCCCAGCCGCTCCGCCGCCGCGAAGGCGATAGAGGCGGGCGCGGTGCTCGTCGCCGGCAAGGCCGCGAGCAAGAAGCATGTCGTGAAGGCGGGCCAGGCCATCGTCTACGAAGTCGCCGAGGCCGAGGTCCAGACCCCGCTCACGGGCGAGCCCATCGAGCTCGACATCCGCTTCGAGGACGACGACATGATCGTGCTCTCGAAGCAGGCGGGGCTCGTGTGCCATCCTTCCGACGACCATCGGGACGGCACGCTCGTCAACGCGCTGCTCTACCACTGCGGGGCGGACCACCTGTGCAACGTCCAGGGCGAGCAGGACCGCCTGGGCATCGTGCATCGCCTCGACATGGACACGACGGGCCTCATGATGGCCGCGAAAACCGACGCGGCCGGAGAGGCGCTCATGGCGGCAATCCAGGACCATGTCGTCGACCGCCACTACATCGCGCTCGTGCACGGCGTGATCTCGCTCGAGCGGGGGATGATCGATGCGCCCATCGCGCGTAGCGCAAAGGACCGGACGCGCATGGCGATTCGCGACTGCGATTCGGCACGCGAGGCGATCACGACGTTCAACGTGCTCGAGCGCTTCGAGCCCTCGAGGCGCGACAACGGCTACTCGCTCATAGAGTGCAAGCTGTTCACGGGACGAACGCACCAGATTCGCGTGCATCTCGAGTACACGAAGCACCCCCTCGTGGGCGACCCGCTGTACACGTCGTCGGCTCCCCGCGATGCGCTGTCGAACCTCGGGCTGAGGCGGCAGTTCCTCCACTCGTACAAGCTCGAGCTCGAGCACCCGACGAAGGGCGTGGAGCTGTCGTTCGCCGACAACCTCCCGCAGGACCTCGAGGACGTGCTGGCCAAGCTCGTAAAACGCAGCATGGGCGTCACGGACGCGGGCCGCGCAGTGCGAGAACTGCTTGCAGAAGCGCCTCATCCGAGCATCTGCGGAATACCGTACCTCGATCAGCGATAGAATATGAGCCGACCGCGAAGGCGAGGAGGACCGATGAAGAAGACCGTGCTCGTTGGCGTGACCGGCTGCGTTGCCATATATAAAGCATGCGAGATCGTGCGGGGCCTGCAGAAGGCCGGCCTGCGCGCGAAGGTCGTCATGACCGAGCATGCCACAGAGTTCGTGAACCCCGCGCTGTTCCGCGCCCTCACGCGCGAGCCGGTAGCCGTCGGCCTGTTCGACGATGCGCCCGGGGACCCCATCCACCATATCTCGCTCTCGAAGGAAGCGGACCTGTTCGTCATAGCCCCGTGCACCGCGAACGTGATAGGCAAGATAGCGAACGGGATAGCCGACGACCTTCTCACGACCACGGCCATGGCCACGACGGCGCCGCTCGTCATCGCGCCGGCCATGAACGTCAACATGTACGAGAGCGCCGCCAACCAGGAGAACATGGCCACGCTGAAGCGCCGCGGCGTGCGCTTCATCGATTCCGAGAGCGGATACCTCGCATGCGGCGACGTGGGGAAGGGGCGCTTGGCCGATCCGGACGTCATCGTGTCGGAGATCGTCGAGATGATCGGCGTCAAGCGCGATCTCGAGGGCAAGCGCGTGCTCGTGACGACCGGCCCGACCATCGAGCCCATCGATCCCGTGCGGTTCATCTCGAATCCCTCGTCGGGAAAGACGGGCTTTGCGCTCGCGGAGGCCGCACGAGAGCGCGGCGCCGAAGTTTGCCTGGTCGCAGGGCCGGTTGCCCTCGACGACCTGCCGGATGTCGAGACGGTTCGCGTGAAGACGGCTCTCGAGATGCTCGACGCGGTTTCACGGCGTTTCGACGGGAGCGACATCGCGGTCTTCAGCGCCGCCGTGAGCGATTTCCGCCCGAAGGACCCTTCCGCGTCGAAGCTCAAGAAGGACGCCTGCGACAGCAGGCTCTCGAGCATCGAGCTTGTCGAAAACCCCGACATTCTCGCGACGATGGGCGCCCGAAAGCACGCCGGGCAACTGGTCGTCGGCTTTGCGGCGGAAACCGAGGACGTCGTCGAGAACGCCCGCAAGAAGCTCGTGAAGAAGAACGCGGATGCGATCGTCGGCAATCTCGTGGGAGACGGCAAGGGGTTCGGCACGGACGACAACGAGGCCGTGATCGTCACGCATGACGATGTCGTGCGCATTCCGCTCATGTCGAAGCGCGAGCTGGCAGACGCAATTCTCGATTGGGCTCGAAGCAATCAGGCGTGATATGCCCTAGAGCTTCTTCAGGATGCCGAGGATGCCGCGTGCGGCGCCGCTTCCTATCGCGCGGCTCGCCGACGTGAGCGCGGCGTCGATGAACTTCGTCTTCGCCTTGCGTTCGGCCTCCTCTTGGCGCAGGCGCTCCTTTTCCTCCTGCTCGGCCTTGCGCTCGGCCGCACGCGCTTCCTGCTCGGCTTTTCGCTCGGCAGCGCGCGCTTCCTGCTCGGCTTTGCGCTCTGCTTCCCTGCGCTCGCGTTCCGCCTGGCGCTCTTCGGCAATGCGCTGCTTCTCCGCTTCCTTCTCCTCGGCAATGCGCTGCTTCTCCGCTTCCTTCTCCTCGGCCAGGCGCTGACGGGCCTCTTCCTCGGCCCTACGAGCCTCTTCGGCTGCTTGAGCTGCGGCAATCGCGGTCGCGTTCAAAATCTCGTAAGCGCTTTCGCGGTCGATGGTGACGTCGTACTTCGAGTTGTACTCGTCGTTCGACGTGATGTAGTCACGGGCGTCATCGGGCGCCTTGTCCATCGAGCACGTCGGAGCGATGACCATCGCGCGCTGCACGATGCCGGGAGTTCCGTCCTCCTGCAGGAAGCTGATGAGCGCCTCGCCCGTGCCAAGCTCCGTGATGGCCGTCTCCGTGTCGAAATCGGGATTCACGCGGAAGCTCTCGGCCGCCGCCTTGATCGCCTTCTGCTCGGCCGGCGTGTAGGCGCGCAGCGCGTGCTGGACGCGGTTTGAGAGCTGGGCAAGCACGGCATTGGGGATGTCAGCCGGGTTCTGCGTGATGAAGTAGACGCCGACGCCCTTCGAGCGAACGAGCTTCACGATCTGCTCGACTTTCTCCAAAAGCGCGCGCGGGGCGTCATTGAACAGCAGGTGCGCCTCGTCGAAGAAGAAGCAGATCTTCGGCTTGTCGAGGTCTCCGACCTCAGGCAGCTGCTCGTAGAGCTCGGAGAGCATCCAGAGCAAGAACGTCGAGTACAAAAGAGGCGACTGCACGAGACGCACGCAGTCGAGCACGTTGATGTAGCCCTTGCCGTCCGAATCGACCTGGAGCCAGTCGTGGATGTCGAGCGCGGGCTCTCCGAAGAAGATGTCGCCGCCGGCATCCTGCAGCTGCAGCAGCGAGCGCTGGATCGCGCCGATGGACTGCGTGGCGATCTGCCCGTAGGACAGCGTGTACTCCTTGGCGTGCTCGCCGACGAAGTTGACCATGGTGCGCAGGTCCTTCAGGTCGAGGAGGAGCAGCCCTTCGTCGTCGGCGACGTGGAAGACGATGTTGAGCACGCCTTCCTGGACGTCGGTGAGCCCGAGCAGGCGCGAGAGCAGCACAGGTCCCATCTCGGTGATCGTCGTGCGGACCGGCAGGCCCGCCTCTCCGTAGACATCCCAGAAACGCGTCGGGCACCCGTGGAAGTCGTAGTCGGTGATGCCGAGTCCCGCGAGCCTGATGACGAGCTTCTCGGAAGCCTCGCCTGCGACCGCCACACCGGAAACGTCGCCCTTGACATCTGCAAGGAACGTCGGAATCCCGGCATCGCTCATGGATTGCGCTATCGTCTTGAGCGTGACGGTCTTGCCGGTGCCCGTCGCCCCGGCGATGAGGCCGTGCCTGTTCGCGAGCTTCGGATAGAGGTACACGGGTTCGGTAGCTTTGGCGATCTGGAGCTTTCCGTCGATATACATGGATGCGTTCCTTTCAGTAAGGGCATTCAGATAGGCTTATTGTACTCTGGATTGTGTTGAGCTAACGGCTATATTTGCCAAGGTGCGGGCCGTTTCCCCGCGTATTTTGCGTTTTGGTACAATGGCTCGGTCGTCAACCAGAAAGGCTCTTATGGATTACAAATGCAACGTAATAATCGACTCGTGCTGCGACTTGCCGCACGACCTCGTATTGCGCGACGGCGTCCAGCTCATCGAGTTCCCGTACTTCTTCGGCGACGAGGAGCATGCCGACGATTTGTGGCAGACGGCGACGCCGCGCGAGTTCTATGGAAGGATGAGGAAAGGCGAGCAGCCCACGACCGCCCAGGCGTCGGTACCGATGCTCATGGAGACGTTCGAGAAAGCCGCCGAAGCCGGCGTGCCGTCCGTGTACCTGTGCTTCTCGTCGGGGCTGTCCGCCAGTTTCGACCAGGCGTGCCTTGCGGCGGACCGCATTCGCGAAGCGCATCCTGGTTTCGAGCTGTACGTGGTCGACACGCACCTGGCGTCGACAGGGGAGGCGCTTCTCGTCTTCGAGGCGCTCAAGCAGCAGGAGGCGGGAATGACGGCAGCCGAGCTCGCCGCCTGGTCCGAGGAGGCGCAGTACTTCGTCAACGTCTACTTCATGGTCGAGGACCTCGAGTGCCTGCACCGCGGCGGGCGGATTCCCAGTTCGGTTGCGACCGTCGGCTCCAAGCTCGACGTGAAACCGATCATCCTCATTCCCGCCGACGGCTCGCTGTCGGTGAAGGGAGTCGCGCGCGGGCGCAAGAAGGGCCTCAAGCAGCTCGCGCAGCTCTATGTCGACCGCGCCGACAAGTCGAAGAACCAGCCGTTCGTCTGCGTCGGCAACGCCGATTGCGAGAAGGACATGAAGAAGCTCGAGGAGCTTATCGTCAAGGAGGGCTTCGACCCCATGTTCATAGAGGGGACGATCGGCCCCGTCATCGGCTCGCACGTCGGCCCGGGTATGGTGTCGCTCGTGTTCTGGGGTCCCGACAAGCGCGAAGAGGCCTCGGTTGCAGACCGCATCGCGCGCAAGGTGCGCGGGAAATAGCATCGAAGCGGTTATGTCTTGGGCAAGCCTTGTCTTGGGGAAGCCTTGTCTCGAAATGCGAAGGTGGACGCAGTACGCGTCCACCTTT
>CAMOUE010000133.1 GCA_946626265.1 uncultured Eggerthellaceae bacterium
GCGGGCGGGGGGCGGCGGGGGCGGCCGATGTCCGCAAACGATTCGGCTGGTGTCTGCTGGTCGACACCGGTGCGAGCTGTTTGTTCAAACTGCAAGGCTACACTTCACAAACGGATTCAATTTCGCAGCGCACGACCTCTGGTTTTGCGCTATTCTGTTCTTGCCAGCATGGGAGGAGGTGCGCCGGCTCGAACAGGCAGCGAAATCGCACGGTTTCGCCTGCTCAAATCGAGAGGAACGCTTTCGTCCAGGCTGTTTTTTATTCGCCCCCGACAGAAGAGGTACTCATGGCAATCACAGTAGCCGGGCGCAAAATGACCGTATCCGACGCACTGCGCCAGTACGCCGAGGAAAAAATCGGCAACTCCATGAAGGTTATGGACATCGACCCGCTCGACGCCGAAGTCGTCCTGAGCGTCAAGAAGAATCCCTCGATCGCCTTGCCCTGCAAGTGCGAGGTCACGATCCGCACGAAGGGCAACGTCGTGCGCGTCGAAGAGGAAGAGCAGGACATGTACGCCGCCATCGACGTCGCTGCCGCCAAGGTGCTCCGTCAGCTCCGCAAGTACAAGACCCGCGTCATCGACCGCAAGGTGCGCGCAGGCGCCCATGGCGACCCCGCCTCCATCCGCAACATGGAAGCCGACGGCGGCGACCTCGACCTCGATGCGCTCATGGCCGAACTCTCCGACGAGGAGATCGTCCGCACGAAGGAAATCGACTTCGAGCCGATGACCGAGGAAGAGGCGCTGATTCAGATCGACCTGCTCGGCCACGATTTCTTCGCCTTCATCGACCGCGATTCCGAGGCGTTCTGCGTTGTGTACCGTCGCGACAACGGCGGTTACGGCCTCCTGAAGCAAAAGCAATAAGAACCCCCGACACGAGGAGCATCTATGGCAACTATCGACACTATCAAGGAGATTCTCCAGAAGAACCTCGACATCGACCCCGCGACCGTCGACGAGCAGTCCACGTTCGATTCGCTCAACATCGACTCGCTCGACATGGTCGAGCTGGTATGCGAACTTGAAGACCAGCTGAACGTCGACTTCGGGGAGCTGGAAGATGTCTCGACGCTCGGCGAGCTCGTCGCCCGCATCGACAGTCTGTAGGCTTGTAGGCTTGCTCCTCCACCACGCGTAAGGATTTCAGACTGATTTCAGACCGCGTCAAGAACGCGCCGTCCGATACAACATCGGGCGGCGCGTTTTATTGTCGGGGCCCCATTCCCGAGCTGTGCTATGCGCTAAAGCGTAGGCTTTTGGCTAAACGTGTTGGTATTAAAGGCTATGAGTAGGCCCCGGCCGCGCGATGCGACAGCCCTCTGATGTGCAGTTTCTCGAGCCCTGACACATCCCGGCAGCTTACCGCTCGTAAGCGCGGCGGCAAGCCTCGATCGCAACGAGGGCGGCGTCGATGTCGTCGCTCGTCGTATGCACGCCGAAGCTGATGCGGCCCGTGCCGATGAGCCCGACGCTCGCATGCAGCGGCAGCGCGCAATGGCCGCCCGACCGCATGTCCACGCCCAAGCGACCCGCGAACGCTGCCAGCTCTGCCGGCAGCACGTCGCGCACCGTGAAGGACACGAGGCCGACCTGGCCGTCCGCCCTATCGTGATCGCCGACCACGTTCACTCCGTCGAGCATGTGCAACCCACGAACCAGATAGCGCGTGAGAGCGCAGTCGTGCCGCGCGACGGCGTCCATGCCGAGCCCGTCCAGGTAATCGCAAGCCGCCGCCCATGCGATGGCCTGCGAAATCGGCGGCGTGCCCATTTCATATTGAAGGGCTCTCGGGCGCAGGCGATACGACCCCACGCCCACATGCGTCACGACACCGCCGCCCCCGCCGAGCGGGTCCATCTCGTCGAACGCCTCGTCGCCGATCCACAGCGCACCGATGCCGAACGGACCGTATCCTTTGTGCCCCGACATCGTCACCCAATCGGCCCCCAGGTCCTTCACGTCCAATTTCATGTGCGAAAGCGCCTGAGCAGCATCGACGAGGAAACGCGCGCCTACCTCGTGCGCGGCTTTCGCCATCTCGCGCACCGGCTCGACGATGCCGAACACGTTGCCGACGAGTGCTGCGCACACGAGCTTCGGCCTCCGCTCGAGTGCAGCCGAAAACGCCTGCTGGTCGAGGCGTCCATCGGGCCCGTAGGGAACGAACTCCACTTCGGCGCGCTTACGTTCTGCCAGCATCGTGAACGGCAGCATGTTCGAATGATGCTCGGCGAGCGGGATGACGATGAGGTCGCCCTCGCCGATGTTCCACTCGCCCCACGCCTGCGCGACGAGATTCGCCGCACCGGTCGTGTTCGCGGTAAACGCGATTCGCTGCTCGTCGGATCCTATGAATTCCTCGATGCGCCGACGCGCGCGCCCGAACTCGTCGGTCGCACGCTTCGACAGCTCGTATCCGCCTCGGTACACGTTGGCGTTGGCGTGCTCGTCGAAGTCGCGCTGCGCCTGCAGGGAGACGTCGACGCGCTGGCAGGTCGCCGCACTGTCGAGGTAGGCGAGCTTGCCCTTGTGCCAACGGTCGTTCAGCAGGGGAAAATCGAGCTTGCAGCGTCGGCCGAACTCATCGGCCCAGACAAGGTCTGCGTTGCGGTCGCCGTTCGCCTCGCG
Source organism: uncultured Eggerthellaceae bacterium (assembly GCA_946626265.1). Lineage (GTDB taxonomy): Bacteria > Actinomycetota > Coriobacteriia > Coriobacteriales > Eggerthellaceae > UBA9715. The sequence continues at coordinate 2,637 of CAMOUE010000133.1, forward strand.
CGCGTGCAAAATGCCCTGCGCGATGGCGACGAGCTCCCGATCGGCGTCGCTCATCGACCCACCTGCGGCATCGGTGCCGATCGCCGCCGGGCTGCCTACGGCATCGGCGCTTTCCCCGCCGTCGCCTTCGCCGTTTTCGGCAGCCCTCGCCAGCCGCAATGCCTCGAGCGCGCCGATCGTGCACTCGTCGAGAAACGCCGAGGCAACCGGATGCTCGGCGGGGCTCGGTGCAAGCAGCTCATCGCCGAACACGTGGTCGCGCGTCTTGACGAGCGGCACGGGCCTGTCGAACCCGTTCGGGCCGACGGCGGCGATTCCCCGCTCTTCGAGTCCATGCAGGAAATCCCGCGTGAAAAGGAACGGCGACCGACGCAGGCATTCGATCCAGGACGGGACGGCCTCGACCTCGGGATGCTCCATCGCATCGAGGCACAGCTCGTAGAGATGCCCCGGCGTGATGCGGACGGCGTCGGATTCGAGTATGACGACGTTGTCGTAGCCCTCGAAGAGCGAATCCGCCAGACCGCGCGCCAACTCGAGCATGCCGAACGGGAGCCCGAACATCTCGAAGTTCGCTCCCAGACGCGTCCGCTCGACAAGTGCGTGCCGATCGATTTCGACGACCTGGACGTTCGACCCGCCGCCCTTGCGCTTCGTCCCATAGACCGCATGCGAAACGGCGGTGGACAACGCGGGCGACGTCACGACGAACACTGCCGTCATCTGGGAAGCCCGCATCGCATCGACTGCCCAGCAGACCGCGGGCTTGCCCTTGTACATCTGGACCGGCCGCGCGACGGGCTTGCCGTCCCCGACGGACATGCCGTCCTCGACGGGAGCGCAGACGATCGGCTCCTCGTCGGGATCCTCGAAATTCACGATGAGGGGCGTCGTCGACTCGTCGAATGCGAGCACGATGCCGACCGAGCTGCCGCAGACGCGATGAAGCTCTCCCACCTCGCGTTTTGGTCTCTCGATCTGCCTGTTTGTGGGTTGATGGTCCTCACGCGTCATTGACGCCCTCCTTGTTCGATCATATGAAATACTACGTTGCTCGAGGCCAACCTTGGCGTTGCCTGCAAGCACTTGCCCGGCGTTGCCTGCGGGCGCTTGCCCGGCGTTGCCTGCGGGCGCCTGCCACGTTGCCTGCGGGCGCTTGCCCGGCGTTGCCTGCGAATCCTAGCTCAACGTCCCAAGCGCCCGCTCGATTTCCGATATGGAATAGAGGCTGCCGAACGCGCAGACCACACCATCCTCGCCCGCGCGGTCGCGCGCGCGTTCAAGCGCTTCGGCGAACGACCCGAACGGCTCGGCGGGCACGCTCCCACCCGATTCGGCCGCAATCCGGCCGATCTCGCGCGCGAGGTCCTCGGCGGACAGCGCGCGGGGGTTCGGCGGCGTCACGCACGAGAACGATTCCGCGAGCGGGAGAACCGACCCTATCATGGCGGGATAGTCCTTGTCGGCGAGCACGCTCATCACGAAGGAGATGCGCTTGCCGGGAAAAACGTCGCGCAGCGATTCCGCCAGCACTTCGGCGCCCTGAGGATTGTGGCCGCCGTCGACCACGACCGCCGGCCACCCGTCGCCCGACTTCACGACCTCGAAACGCCCCGGCCACACCGTTTCGGCGATGCCGCGCGCGATCGCCTCGTCGGGAAGCTCCCAGCCCTTGCGGCGGAGCTGGACGAGCACCTCGATGGCGAGCGCCGCATTCGACGGCTGGTAGCTGCCGAGCAGATGCGTCGTGTACGCGCGCCCGCGGTACGCGAACTCCCTCACGCCGGCAGGCGACACTCCCCCGACGACGAGCTCCGACAGGTCCGGAACGACGACTTCCGCGCCGTATTTCGCCGCTGCAGCCGCGATGGCGTCCGTGGCGCCCTCATCGTCCTGCGGCCAGGACACGACGACGGCGCCCTGCTTGATGATCCCGGCCTTCTCGGCCGCGACCGCGGCCTGCGTGTCGCCGAGGAATTCCGTGTGGTCGAGGCCGATGCGGCAGATCACGCACGCCTCGGGGTCCTCGATGATGTTCGTCGAGTCGAGCCTTCCGCCCAAGCCGACCTCGCAAACGACGATGTCGCAGGCGCTCCGCGCGAAATGCTCGAACGCGACGGCGGTCATGAGCTCGAACTCGGTCGGATGCTCGCCCGAGACCTCGGCCATCGCCTCGGCGTGCCCACGCACGAACGACGTCACGGCGCGCAGGTCCTCATAGGGGATGTTCGCGCCGTCGACGCGGATGCGCTCTTCGAAATCTATGATGTAGGGGCTCGTGAACAGGCCCGTCTTGTACCCTGCCTCTTGCAGCGTCTGCGCGATGAACGAGCAGGTCGACCCTTTCCCGTTCGTGCCGGCAACGTGGACGAACTTCAGCTTGTCCTGTGGACGCCCCATGCGGTCGAGTAGCTCGGTAATTCGCTCCAGGCCGAGCCGCGACTGCTGCCAACGCGGTTCGTTGATGTAGGCGATCGGGTCGAAGTCAGTTTGATTCACATCGAGTTCAGGTTTCATTGTTCACTTCCTCAGCAATTCTCCCAGCGTGGCGAAATCGTTCTCGAGCGCCTCCCATTTGGAGCGGTCGTAGATGGCGGCTGCCGGATGGTAGATCGGGAACACCTTGAAACGGCCCGCCTGCTGCAGCGTGCCGTGCAATCTCGTGATGCCGCGATCGGTCTTCAAGACGAACTTCGTCGCGAAGTTGCCCAACGTGACGATGAACTCGGGGTTGATCGTGCGCGTCTGCTCGCGCAAGAACGGCGTGCACAGCTCTATCTCCTCAGGGCGCGGATCGCGGTTTCCGGGCGGGCGGCATTTCAACACGTTCGCGATGAACACGTCCTCGCGCGCGAGCCCCGCGATCTCGAGGAGCTGGTTGAGGTTCTGGCCCGCCTTCCCCACGAAGGGAATGCCCTGCAAGTCCTCGTTCTTGCCCGGCGCCTCCCCGATGATGAGCACGCGCGCATCCGGGTTCCCGTCGCCGAACACGGTCTGCGTGCGACCTTCGCACAGCGGGCACTTCCGGCACTGCGCCACCTCGGCGGCAAGCACGTCGAGCGGAATCGGAGTCTTTCCCACGAGCTGCCTCCCTCTACACGAAAATGCGCGGCAGGCTCTTGCCGAACCCGACGGCGATCTCGTAGGGGACCGTCCTCATGCGCTCGGCCATGTCCTCGATGGTGACCTCGGCGATTCCCTGGCTTCCCACGATGACGACCTCGTCGCCGACTTGCGGGTCGATGCGCTCGCGCGTGCCGTAGCTGCGCATGTCGACCTCGAACATGCACTGGTCCATGCAAATGTTGCCCACCTGGCGGTAGTACCTGCCGCCCATGATGAAGTCGACGTTTCCCGACAGTCCGCGGCATAGGCCGTCGGCGTAGCCGATGGGAACCGTGCAGATCTTCACCGAGCCGGGGCTGCGGTAGCTCAACCCGAACGAGACGCCTTCGCTCATGGGGACGAGACGCGCGTCGACGATGCGCGCGTGGACGCTCATGGCCGGCCGCAAATCGACCTGGCCGCGCGTCTCGGCGCAGGGGTGGATGCCGTAGAGCGCCAGCCCGGCGCGCACCATGTCGCCGTGAACGGCCGGATAACGGAAGATCGCCGCCGAGTTCGCGGAATGGACGATGCCCGGGTCTATGCCCAT
>CAMOUE010000134.1 GCA_946626265.1 uncultured Eggerthellaceae bacterium
TGAGCTTGCCGAGCGGCCCCATGGTAGGACAGCCACGCGAACCCTCGCGATAGGGATCGTTCCTGCGGCCGCAAGGGAAACCGCAAACGATGCGGTTCGACTGGCACTCGGCAGGCTCCACGGCCTCGCGGAACGCCTCGGTCAGGTCGGCGCCGCAGCTGGCACACACAGGCATGGCCACACCACCACGCTCGATGATTTTCCTCTCCATGACGCTCTTGCGATGCGGCAAGTCGAAATAGATGAGGTACTCGTCACGCGACATCTCGGCAAGAAGCCCGCATTCGGGACAATGCGCCTGCACGATGCGCTTCGGACGGCAGTCGCCGCACAGCGGATTGCACGATGCCGCATAGCACATGGCCCTCTTCCCCTTCCTCGAATTGGCGAACACCCTTAGATTAGCCGACCTCTTCCCGTTTCGTCAGGGGCCTATCGGCCACTTTTGCCCCTCGCAACTCCTGCAACTCGAAGCAGGTTCACGTTGCGGGAATGAGTCGCTACGCGCGTGATTGCTCCTTGAAACGGTGGCATCCGCACGTGCAGCCTTCGGCGTGCTGCTCGTTTTCCACGAGCGAGCCCGTCTCACCAAGAATCGATACAACCTCCAGATCGAACGTTAGGTCACAACCTGCAAGCTCGTGATTGCCATCGAACACAATCTCGTTTTCGTCGACTGACACGACCTTGAGCCGCCTGCGCTCGCCAGGCAAGTCGAGCATGATGTACTGCCCAACCGGCAGCTTGTCGGCATCGGGAAAGTCGACCGTCGGCACGTGCTCGATCAGGCGCTCATCGCGCTCGCCGTACGCTTCGCGCGCCGGGACGGTGACCGTTCGCTTTTCGTGAGCCGACATGTCGGCAACAGCCTTCTCGAGACCGGGAATCACCGTTCCATTGCCAATCGTGAACTCGAGCGGATTGCCCTTGTGCCAGTCCGAGCAATCGAACACCGTGCCGTCTTCCAATCGCCCTTCGTACAGCACGCCCACGCGCCTTCCGATTTCAATCATGGTTTCGCTCCTTCCATTGCGAAACCGCACCGAAAGGCCGATTCCTTTCGGTGCGGTAATTTATCTTGCCATTCCTAACATCGGCGCAGCGAGCGGAGCGACTGTCTCGTCGGGCCTGCCCGTCAGGATGTTGTACCACACGCCACCACACATCACATACAGTGCTTTGAGCTCGATATGCCCCGCATGCGTCGAGCTCCCGAGGTAGCGAATCGAACCGTCCGTCAAAGCACCCACAGGAACCCACGTCCCATCATTCGCCCAGAACTCGACGAGCTCAACGCCGTCGGCCGCGACAAGCGCACCGGTGCGCTTGTCGGTGCGCACAATCGGTAGCGCCTTGAGCTTGCCTGCGTCTTTCGCTTGAGCAATAGTTTCAGCGGGTTTTGGCATGTGACAAACTCCTCTCGCGCTTAGTCGAGCTGTTTGACGAGCGTCATGGCAGACTTGCCACCGTCGAGAACGAGATCGACGCCGGTCAGGTACTCGTGACCAGGCTCGAGCAGCTTCACGATGAAGTCCGCCATCTCGGCAGGGTCGCCCAAGCGACCGAACGCAGTCCCTTGCGCAATCTTCTCCAGCTGTTCCGCAGGGCTCTCGCGCAGCATCGGCGTATCGAACGAACCGGGCGCCACCGAGAAGATGGCCGTGTTCCTCTTGCCCAGGCGCACCGTGTTGGCCTTCGTGTAATAGATGGTGAAAGCCTTCGAAGCTGGGTAGTAGATGTAATCGTCGCCCAAGAAAGCCATGCGTGGATCGAGCGGACGGCTCGACAGCTCTGCCTTCATGCGCTCGACGAAATCAGGAGCATCGGGGTTCTGCCAAATCTCGATCTCGGTCGGTGTCGGCTGGTGGAAATACCCCGTGATGGAGGAGTAGTTGATCACCTTGGCGTCCTGAAGGTAGGGCATGAACGCGTTGATGACGTTCACCGTTCCCTTGAAATTGACAGCCAAGATGAGGTCGGGACCGCCCGAGTCAACGCCTGCAGCGTTGATAAGAGACCCGATAGGTGCAATAGATGCTGCAAATTCGGCAAAGTCATCGAGCGAATCAACATCGGCGATGTCGACCGTCTTTCCATAAGCGTCGACACCCGCCGCCTCGAGTTCGGCGATTGCGTTGTCGAGGCGCTGCTGGTTACGGCCGCCCACAAGCACTGGGCCGAACACGCCAAGCGCCTTGGCAGTTGCCAGGCCCATGCCCGACGTGCCTCCGAGTACTACCTGAAGCTTTTCCATAGTGAAGACCCTTTCGTGCTATGCGGGTTTGACGATTAACGTTCTAGCGTCAAACCGAGGACGTCCGGCGATAGCGCAGCTATTTCGATATCGCCAGACGTCGGAGTAAGCTCACCGTGTGGCGGTAAGGGGAATCTCCTTTACCGCATGAGATTATTTACCGCCCATCGGGATGAACATGTGCTCTTCCGAGCCGTCCCACTTGTCCTTGGCGCCGAGGATGGCGTCGTGCAGACGCTTGGCACGCGGCTCGATGAACTGCACGGCGAAGCCGACGTTCTTGCGCATGTCGGCGACCATGAACGACGGCTTGCCGGCGTTCGCGCGAACCATTTCCTCGTCGGCGCCGGTCGCACGCGCCTTCTCAAGCGCATTTTCGAGGTCGGGGTAACCGACGGTGATAACGGGAATGCCGTAGAAATCGCAGGCCTCCTGCGCCTCGGCCAAACTGTCCACGAAGATATGCACGTGGTTCAACCCCGGCTCGTCCTGCTTGTTGAGTTCCGTGAACATGGTCGGGATCGACCAGTCGTTCTGCGTGACAACCTCGATGGAGTGGCTACCCCACGCACCGTAGCTCGCATGGAACTCGAGCCCCGTGCAGTCGACTTCCTCGCCATGGTACAGCAACTTGCCGAACGTGTTGGTCGTGTAGAAGAACGGGCCCGAGCCGAACAGCTTGTTGTGCTCAATCATGAACTGACGCCAGTCAGGAGCGCAGAAGCCCAGCTGATGAACCCAGTCCTTGCCTTTGAAGTAGTTCTCGAAATCCTTGGAGACGATCTCGGTCATGGTATGTCCTTCCTCTTATCGTCGTATTTCATCCTTGGGGCGGGCTTGCCGGATAGAGGGGTATCGACAAGCCCGCGCTTGTGTCGGCAGCCGCATGAAGGAGGGGTCGCAGCAACCGCCGCCCGTCGACTTACGTCGAGCCAAACGGTGTCTCCCCTTTGGTCAACGACCATTTGGGAGTCTCCCCTTTGATCAGTTAGTCTTCCATCTTGTCGGCTTCGGGCTTCTTCAGCAGGAACGTGATGCAGAACAGGATGATCCAGGCGACGAGCGCGACGATCATGCACATGCGCATGCCGCCAGCCGGGTTCATGCCCACGAGCAGGGTGAAGATAGCCATGCCGAGACCGGCGCCCAGGCTCTGACCGAGCTGAATGGTCGAGTTGCCGATGGTGCGAAGCTCGGAGCTCAGCATGATCTGCGGCGCAGCGGACTGGGTAGCCTTTTGCTGCGAATCGAAGACGCCGGCCAAGAACATGAGCACATAGATGACCCACACGGGCACGCCCGGCACGAGCACGAAGACGAATGCGGCCATGATGACGACGCGGAAAACGTTGCCGATGGTCATGACGTTTTTAGCAGTGCCGGATTTGGCGATCATCTTGCCGAACACCGGGCTCAGGAACAAGCCCAACACGGCCATGAGGACGCTGGCCAGGCCGCCCGCCAAGGCAGGGCCGATGGTCAGGCAAATCGGGTCGTTGGTCAGCTGACGCATGATGAAACCGGCGATGAAGAACGACAGGGCCATGGCACCGAAGTTATGCAGGAAATTCGCACTCGCGAGAATGACCGTATTGCGGTCCTTCAGAGCCTCGACCGGGATAATGGCGTCGTTTTGCTTCTTGCGGATGATGAATGCAAGCACGATCAGCGAGATCAGCGCAACGACGAGCAAGCCGGTGTTCAGCGGCGTACCGAAGCGCACGTAGCTTCCGCCCATCGAGAGCGCGAGGATGAGGCAGCCGAGGAAAACCGTGATGGCAAAAGCGCCGGCAAAGTCGAACGCGCCGCCCTTGCGAGCGAGGTCAGCCACTTCTTCCTTGGTAACCTTAACACCCATCAACACGACAATGAATGCGATGGCAAGAATCGCAAAGAGGATCCAGCACCACACGCGCCAGCTGATGCGGTCAATGACGATACCGCCCAAGAACGGGCCGACGATCGTGGCGATCGACATCATGGTGCCGACCAAGCCGAGGTACACGCCCGCCTGCTTGCGGTCGTACACGTCGCGAATCATCGTGAAGCCCACGGCGAACACGCCGGCGCTGACCATTCCCCAGAAGACGTTGGCCACGATAATGACCATCATCGAAGGCGCCAAAGCGCGGACGAGCAGCACGATAGCGCCCACGCCCAAACCGAGCGCGAGCAAAGTGCGCTTCAAATGCGGGTTACGAGCGGCGATGAAGCCGAAGATCGGCATCGCGCACACGCTCAGAATGCCGCTGATGCCCTGCGCTAGGCCATAGATTTCCATGCCGCCGATCTCGGCTGCGGCAGCAGGGAACAGCGTCGAGTTGGTCATCGAAACGAGCAGGTTGGCGAAGACGCCGCAGTACACGCCGATGACGGTCATGAGTTTCTTCGAATTCGGTGCAGCTTGGAAAGCATTTTGCTTTGTTTCAGTTGCTTCCATGGTTTCCCCTTACAATACGTTGTGGTCTGCTCTGGCGAGCCAACCGGGAGCGTGCTCCTAACCACCCTTTCGGTCATCCTTCGGGAACGCTCGCCCGAGCGGCTTATTCGTTTTACGCCAGCTCGCCGCCGTCGATGAGGATGCTGTGGCCCGTCACCCACTCGGAGGCGTCCGAAGCCAGGTACAGCACGCCGTTGGCGATGTCGTCGATGTTGCCGAGGCGCCCCAGCGGAATCTTCGCCGCGTTCGGCGCGACGTACTTCTCGAACAGCTCGTCCATGCCCGCAGGATGCGTCATCTCGGTGTCGATGAGGCCGGGGATGACGGCGTTGACGCGCACCTTCGAGGGCGCAAGCTTCTTGGCGAGGTTCTGCGTCCACGCGCGGATGGCCCCCTTGGACGCGGCGTAGGCCATGCTGCCGGCGGCGTGGAAGCCGGCCAGCGAGTTGATGAACACGATCGAGCCGTGCCCTCCCTTGGCGCACTCGGCGTAGCCGTACTTGAGCATGTAGTAGACGCCGTCCAAATTGATGCCGAGCACCTTGCGGTAGTTCTCGACGTCGAACGCGTCCTCGAGGCTGCGCTCGTTCTTGCCGCTGATGCCCGACGCGAGCACCATGACGTCGAGGCCGCCGAACTTCTCGACGCACGCCTCGACGGCGGCCTTGCACTGCGCCTCGTCGGACACGTCGGCCACCGCATAGCCGGCCTCGCCGCCCGCGGCCTCGATCTCGGCGACCGCGGCCTGGAGCTTCTCCTCTCGGCGCGCGACCAAAAACACCTTCGCGCCGGCCTCGGCGAGGATCTTCGCCGAGCCGTTGCCGATGCCGCGCGAGCTCGCACCCGTGATCAGGGCTACGCGGCCGTCCATGTTGAATTGAGCTAACGTCATTTCTCCTCCTTATGCGTGATGGCTTGCACACAGACCGTGGCGAGTGCGCCCCAAGAAGCTGGGGGCGACCGGGGGCGCACCCATGTAGCGCTATCGACCCATCAGATCTGCGATGGTGCGCAGCGTACGAGTGCCATCCCAATTCTCGTGCTGCATCTTGATGCCCATGTAGAGCTGGTCGAGAGGCGCATTGACCTCGATGTACGAGCCAAGCTTCTCCCGCGCGTCGATGTAGATGATATGCAGGCCCTGTCCGGAGACCATTTCCATGGCGATTTCGAAGCCCTCGTCGACGAACTCCTTCGCGACCTTCTCGGCGTCGTCCGCCCAGATGCAGATGTGGTGCAAGCCGTAGTGCCCGAGGTCGTCGTAGACGTTGGGCTCGTCGTTAGCCGCTTCGATGAGCTCGATTTGGATGTTGTTGAAATGGCCGAGGGCGGTGCGCATGCGGAAAGCGCTCTCCTTGCCGCAGTACTCCAACTTCGCCGGCTCGGTCACGCCCATGTCGAAAAACGGGCCCGCGCCGAGGGTCTTGGCCAGAAACTCGGCAGACTCCTCGATGCTCTCGACGTAGTAGCCGAGCTGTTTCACGCCGTACTTGTTCAGAAGCGTCTCGTACATGGTTCAATCCTTCCTCATATATTCTTTCTGCCACTTCTCGCGCAGTGGCCGCGCTCTTTTCCTATA
>CAMOUE010000135.1 GCA_946626265.1 uncultured Eggerthellaceae bacterium
AACGACGTGACCACGCCCGCTCCGCGCGAGAGCGGCGTCGCGACCAGCTTGTCGCCGACCTTTCCCACGCGCACGCGCACGAACTCCTCGTATTTGAGCGACGACGTGCAGGGACGCGCGAGCGTCGCCTCGATGCGCGCCGCGCTCGGCACGTTGCAACCCAACAGCCGCTCGATGACCGGCTTCACGACCTGATCGACCACGATGATGCCGCTGACCGGGTAGCCCGGCACGCCGACGATGGCCTTCGGCCCCGCGCAGCCCAGGATGGCTGGCTTGCCGGGTTTCATGGCGATGCCGTGGTACAGCACCTCGCCCACCTGCGCGATGGCGCGCGACGAATAGTCGTCGCGGCCTGCCGACGAGCCGGCGTTCAGCAGCACGACATCGCATTCCGCCGTCGCGCGGGCGACGGCCTCGTACACGAGGTCGGGCTTGTCGGGCACGATCGGATAAGCGATTGGCTCGGCGCCCCACTGGCGCACCATGCCCGAGAAAATCGTCGAGTTGAACTCCATGACGTCGCCCGGCTTGGGATTCGCGCTCGGCGGGACGACCTCGTCACCTGTTGGGATGATGCCCACTTTCGGGCGCGCGATGACGGCGACTTGCTGCACGCCGGCAGCCAGCATGGCGCCCATCGCCGCCGGCTCGATGCGCACGTTTGACGTGAGCAGCATCTCGCCTGCACAGATGTCCTCGCCGATTTGGCGAACGTTGCCCCAGGGGGCTACCGACGCGAACAGCGTCACCGGGCACGAGCCGAGGTTCTCGACGCCGTCGCCTTCGGCGTAGACCAGATCCTCGATCATGACGACCGCGTCGCAGCCTTGCGGCAACGGATCGCCCGTGTCGACGACGATGTAATCATTCGGCGACAACGTGACTGGCGTCGTCGCAGTCGCGCCGAACGTCGTACTGGCTGCCACTGCGATGCCGTCCATGGCGCACGCATGGTAGTGCGGCGCCGATATTGCGGCGTAGAGCGGTTCGGCCGTGATGCGCCCCAGGGCTTCGGCGACGGGCACAACCTCGACCTGCGATTTCATGCCGCGTGCTTTCAACTCTGCCAAGAAACCCTCGACCGCCTCTTCGAGTTCGACGTTGCTCAAGTATTCGAATGCCATAACAGCCCTTTCTCCTCACGTTTCCAAAAGGATATCGCACCCACGCCCCGCCGATCTCGAGGAGACGGCTTTGCCGCCCGATGATCACACCGTCAACCGCATGTATTTCGCGCCAAATTGCTAATTTACGCCACAAAAATGGATTAGTACGCAGTTTCGAACTCGTTTCGCTCAATAGAGATTCGCGTGAACAGGCATTATGCTACGACACGCTCATTGACCACACCCAAGGAACGGCCCAGATTAATGCAAAATTGCGTACTAATCCATTTTTGTGGCGTATTGCAGCGCGCAAACGAAAAAAGGGCAGAATCAGCCATCCACGCGGAATGAGCGTCAACGCGGTGGATTAGAACAGGAGGGCCCTCACTTGCGCGCCGGCAGGCAGGCCCTCTTGGTTGCGCGGAATGCAAACGTAGCCGTCTGCGCTGCTCAACTGCGAGATGAGGCCTGATTTCCCGCGCACGGGAACCGCCCGCCGCACTCCATCGCGCTCTTCGAGTCGCACGGCAACCAGCTCGGTGCGACCGTGATTCGACGGCAGGCCTTCGGTTAGAACCGCATCCATCGCCGTCGAGCGATCGCAAACCAAAAGTGGACGCACTATCTCGAGGAACATGAAGTACGCAGCCACAGGATGCCCAGGCAAACCAAATGCAGGCTTCCCTTGGATATCGGCGCACATCGTGGGTTTTCCCGGCTTCACGGCAACGCCGTGAAATAGCATCTCTCCCAAAGCGGACAGCACGCGCGCCGTGTTGTCCTTCTGCCCTGCCGACGAGCCACCGGACACGAGCACCATATCGCACGTCTCGAGCGCCTGCTTCACGATGGTCATCAGCGCCTCGTAGTCGTCAGGCACGATGGGAAACCGCACGCAAACCGCGCCGCATGCCTCGACGGCCGCGGCCAGCACCGGCGCGTTCACGTCGCGCATCTGCGAGGCGACGGGCGTCGTGTCGACGGGCACGATCTCATCACCTGTCGAAATGACGCCGACGCGTGGCTGGGCCAGGACCTCGCAGCTCGAAACGCCCAGACTCGCAAGCGTGCCCACATGATGAGGCAAGAGCACGGTATTCGCCGGTATGAGCACATCGCCGGGATTCACGTCGTCGTTCTCGAATACGATGTTCTCGCCAGGCGCCACGGCCCGCGCAACTCCGATGGTCCCGTCGCCGTATTCCTCGCAATATTCCAGCATGACGACGGCATCGGCGCCGTTCGGCACCTCGCCGCCTGTTGGGATGCGCACGCACGTGCCGGCAGAGCATTCCGCATCGGGAGCGGCGCCCATCTCGACTGCGCCGACGAGCGTGAGCAGCGCGGGCAAAGCCTCCGAACAGCCGAACGTATCGGAGGCAACCACCGCAAAGCCATCGACTGTCGAGCGATCGAACGCGGGAACGCCTTCCTGCGCAACGACGTCATCCGCGATTGCACGACCCACAGCATTTTCGAGCGGCACCTGCTGTACGTCCCGCTCAAATGCTGCGAACCTTCTCGATACAGCAGCTTTGGCATCTTCCAAAGACACGACTTCGAGCATCGAGCCCCCTTACGCCGAATGACCAGATCGACACTATCCCAAACTCGACTATATGGCCTCATGATACGCCAACTCGAACAAGCCGGCCGAATGATTCTTCCAAATGCGCCGGGGGCGTTTTCGCGGTTTTGCCTTGCGAATCGACGCAAGCGGGGCTCGACTTGCTCCGCCGGCCGATTAGACAAGCGTCATGATCGCGAAGAGGACGGCCAGCACGCAAACGAGCGCGCGCAGCGGAACCATGAGCTCTTTGCCCAGGCCAACGTCCTTGAGCAGTGACTTCATCCCGACGCAGACGTGCCAGGCCAGAACCGCCGCAACCACGACGGTCGCAAGCTTGGGGGCGAACGGCGCAGCCGAAAGCATCGCCGGCGCGCGCATGCTCGCGATGTGCAAGCCGACCGCGCAGGCCAAAAGCGTGCCTGTTGCCCATTTCAGCGCCAAATGCCGTTTTTTCCGCGTGCTTGGCGGGAACTCCTTGTCGGTCATCTGCTGAAAGCTCGTCACGGCGCACAGCGCAACGTGCAACCCGACGAAACCGACGCCGATCCAAACGACCCACATCAACGAGCCTGGTAACGATAGCAACGGCGCGAACGACCCCAGCAATCCATGAACCAGGAAAAAGCATACGATGAGCGCCGAAACCACGCCGTTAGCAGGCCGCATGTTCATGCGCTTGTGCAAGAGGGTCCTCCGTATCCTTCGAATGGGCCTGTGCGGTAGCCCGCTTCGAGACTCGCCGCGTACGTACGCCGAGATTGTACCGCAGCGGCCTATACGGCCCAATACGACAAGAATGCGCGCCCAGCTTCGCTCGTCGGATTCGACAGCACATCGCCGGTGGGGCCGAATTCTGCTATGCGCCCTTCGGCGAGCATAACGGCGCAATCGGATATGCGGCGCGCCTGCGACGGCGCGTGCGTCGCCGTCAGCATCAGGCAGCCGGTCCGTGCGCGGTACGAGGCAAGCGCCTCCTCCACGAGCATCGTGCCGGCGATGTCCATCGAGGCCGTGGGCTCGTCGAGTAGCAGAACATCGAGGTCCTGCACGAGCATGCGCGCGAGCGCCACACGCTGCGCCTCGCCGCCGGAAAGCCCCGAGCCCCGGTTGTTTGCCATGTCGGCCATGCCCACGAGCTCGAGCGCGTCGTTCACACGTGCCTTGACGTCGTCGCGCGAAAGCGCCGTCCCCTCAAGCGCCAGCGAGACGTTGCGGAACACCGAGAACCCGAACACGTAGCTCTTCTGCGGCATGTAGCCGACGACCAGATCGTCGCGCGATTTGCCGCCCACGACGTCGATGCGCCCGGCACTTGCAGCCTCGACGCCCGACAAAAGCCTGATCAAGGTTGACTTGCCGCTCCCGTTCGGGCCGACGAGCGCGTACGAACGCCCCGACTCGAGCGACAACGACTCGACGTCGAGCACGGCGCGCTCCCCATAGCGCTTGCAAAGCCCCTCGATCTGGATCGTGAAAGGCTTGCTCGATTCGACGAGACGCCCGCCCGCTTCGACGGGAGGCCCGCTCGCTTTGGAGAAAGGCCCACTCGCTTCGGTGAAATGCTCGCTCATTTGCCACCGCCCAACTTGCCGCCGCGCGAAGAGCTCCACGCGCCTTGCGCCTCGGGCGCGGCAGTGCGCTCCTGCAGCGTGAGCGCCACGGAGTTGACGATGAACGACACGACGAGCAGCACGATGCCGAGCGCCACGGCGTACTCGAAATGCCCCATGTTCGTCTCGAGCATGATGGCGGTCGTCATGACGCGCGTCTTGTACTGCACGTTGCCGCCGACGAGCATGACGGCGCCGACCTCGCCGATCGAGCGCCCGAACGCCACGAACATGATCGAGAGCAGCTGCGAGCGGCATTCGTAGAGCAAGCACAGCAGCTCGCGCCGCCGCGTCAGCCCCATGCCGTGAGCCGTCTCGTGCACGAGCGGCGCGACGCCCGAAATAGCCGTCGCCGACAGTCCGCACACGATGGGCGTGATGAGGACGACCTGCGCGATGACCATCGCAGGCAACGTGTAGAGCAACCGCAACGAGCCGAGCGGACCCGACCGCGACAGGATGAAGAACACGATGAGGCCGGCCAGCACCGGCGGCAGGCCCATGAGCGTGTTGAGTATGCGCATGACGAGCCGTTTCCCGCGGAAACGGTACAGCCCGACGCACACGCCGAGCGGGACGCCTATCGCAGTGGAGATGACCGTCGAGAACACGGACATCTGAAGGGTCAGCAATACGATCTGCGATAGCTCGCTGCCCGGCGTGAGCACCAGGCTGAATGCTTGAACCAGTTCGTCCATAACCGAGAACGCGCGGCACGGGGCGCGAACCCCGCGCCGCATCGCGATTTCGCGTTATTTCTCGAGCAGGTAGAACAGCGGCTCACCGTACTCGGCAACGCCGTAGTCGGCGATGAGCTGCGAAGCCTTGTCGCCGGTCATCCAGGTGATGAAGGCGTTTGCGGCATCGATGTTGGTGTCGGGCCACTTCTCGGGGCTGATGGCGATCATCGAGTAGGTGTTCTTCATGTCATCAGCCTCGCCCAGCGCGATCTTGAGCGTTTCCTTGGCGTCGTTCGAGAGGAACGTGCCCTTGTCGGTGAGCGTGTAGCCCAGGCGCTCGGCGGCCTGCGTCAGCGTGGCGCCCATGCCGGCGCCGGCGTTGATGTACCAGTCCTGGCCTTCGGGGGTGATGCCGGCGGCCTCCCAGATCTGGAGCTCCTTCTTGTTCGTGCCGGAGTCATCGCCGCGCGAGACGAACGGCTGGCCGGAGTCGGCGATGGCCTTGAACGCATCGGCCGCGGTCGTGCAGTTCGCAACGCCGGCGGGGTCGTCCTCAGGACCGACGATCACGAAGTAGTTGTACATGAACGGGATGCGCTCGACGCCGAAACCGGCATCGATGAACTCTTCCTCGCTGGCCTTGGCATGCACGAGCAGCGCGTCCGCGTCGCCGGTCTCGCCCTTCTTGATGGCGGCACCGGTGCCGGCAGAGGTGACCTCGAGCGTGTAGCCCGTGTCTTCCTCGAAGTACGGCTGCAGGTACGGAAGCAGGCCGGAGTCGTTCACCGACGTGGTGGTCGACAGGCGCAGGACCTTGTTCTCGGCTGCGGCGGCGCTCGAAGCGGCGCTCGCGGCTTCGGACGAAGCGGCGGCCGACGACGCGGCCTCGGAGGACGCGGCCTCGCTCGACGCGGCGGCCGACGACGCGGCTGCGCTCGAGGCGGAAGCGGCGCTCGAAGCGCTCGAAGCGCTGCCGGACCCGCTCGAGCATGCGACCATGAACAGCGCGAACATCGCTGCGAACACGGTCGCGAGCAGAACCTTTGACATAGTTGCTTTCTTCATAGTTTCCCTTCCCTTTTATACCCAAGCGAAACTCGAAACGGCGTGACCCTATGCACCGTTTCGTCACGCTTCATATTACTTCGTCA
>CAMOUE010000136.1 GCA_946626265.1 uncultured Eggerthellaceae bacterium
ATCATCGTCACGGCCGACCATGGTTACTGGACCATCACGCTCGACCCGATCGAGGAGACGAGCACGCCCATCATGTTCATCAAGCCGGCGCAATCCGAATCGCTCGACGACCTGCCCATGGTCGACGACATGACTCCCGTCAGCCACCTCGACCTCCAGGCGACCATCCTCGAGGCCATGGGCGCCGACGAAAGCGAGTGGCGGGCGTACGGCTACTCCATGCTCTCGCCTGAGGAGATTCCCGCGAACCGCGAGCGCCTCTACCTCACCACCGACAGCGAGCCCGATCTCACGGACGTGCGCCTGCGCGAGTACAAGATCACGGGCGACTCGCAGGACTGGAGCAATTGGTCCGAAACCGGCCGCATCTGGAGCACGCAGGAATAATCAGCGGCGCTTTCCCACGAGCAGGCCGACGATTGACGCGACGCACAATCCCAAGCCGGCCGTCGCGTACATGAGCTTGTTGGCGCGCTTGATGTCGACGGCTTCGACCGGTCGCGCATCGTCCCCGATCGTGGGCTTTTCCACGTAGTTCCCGAAATAGTAGTTGCCGCCTCCGAGCTGGACGCCAAGCGCTCCGGCGCACGCCGCCTCCGTGTGGGCCGAATTCGGCGACGAATGATTCAGCCGGTCGCGCTTGAACACGCGCCACGCCCCGGACGCATCGAGGCCCACGAGCTTCGCCGCGCCGCACATGAGCGCTCCCGACAACCTCGCAGGCACGAAGTTGAGCACGTCGTCGAGCTTGGCGGCCGCCCATCCCATGTTCAAGTAACGTTCGTTCTTGTACCCGATCATCGAATCGAGCGTGTTCGCCGCCTTGTAGAACGCGGCACCCGGCGCACCTGCCGCCGCCATGAAAAGCAAGGGCGCCACGACGCCGTCCGAGACGTTCTCGGCGACGGTCTCGACGGCAGCCCGGGCCACCCCGGCCTCGTCGAGCTTGTCGGTATCGCGGCCGACGATCATCCCGACCGCGGCGCGCGCGCCGTCCAAGTCGCCCGCCTCGAGCGCTTCGTGCACTTTCATGCTCTCGTCCCGCAGCGACCGCGCCGCTATGAGCTGATAGCAGAGCACGGCCTCGGCGCCGAGGGCCAATGCCGGGTGAATCCTTTCGCAGAGCTTCAACGCGCCAAACGCCACGAGCGGCGCGGCCAGGACGACATCGGCCGTTATCGCAACGCCGCCGAGACGTTCGGTCTGGGCGCGGTCGAGCGGCCACGCGCTTCCCGCCTCCTCGGCCTCCGGCAGCACGTATTTGCGCACGAGCCCCTCTTCGAGCTCTATCTGCTTGCCGATCAGCTTGACCGGATGCGGCCAACCATGCGGATCGCCCAACGCGGCATCGAGCGCAAAGCCCGCGACCATCGCGATGACATGACGCTTCATGCGCAGTCCCCTCCCCTACAACGTGCCGGAGGGCGACGCTGGCCTAAGCCCACCGGCAATCCACTGCCTACAACATCCTATCAGAGGGATGCTCAGCCGAGCGCCTGTTCGAATCGACGAAATGCAGCGCGTCCGGCATCGTCCCATTTGAATACGCCGGCATGCTCGAGCACCTGGGCGAATATACGCCCGACGTCGTCGCGCGACAGCCCGCGGTCCTCCATCACCTGCCTGAGGCGCGGGGGCAGGATCGCCAGGCCCATGACCTCTATGAGGCCGATGTTCTCCTTCTTCACATGATGCAGCTCCTCGTGCGGGTGGAACACGCCGAGCGGATGCTCGTCGCTTGTGATGTTGCACCTCAACGCAAGGTCCATCTCGTAGACGGAGCCGCGCTTGCGCACGATGGGAGTGACGGTGTTGTGCACCTTCTCGATATGCCCCGACGCGTCCACCTGCGCACGGGCGCCCCCGTCGAATCCCGAGAAGATTCCCACCGAGGGATCGTTGTAGGTGACCCACGTCTCGAGCACGTGGACAGCCGCGTCCGCAAGGGCGGCGCGGTCGGCGCTCCGGAGGCGGATGACGCTCAGCGGCCACCGCACGACGCCTGCCTCGACAGACGGATGCGCGCTCATGCCGAACGTCTCGGCGATAGGCGCCAGCTCCATGGGAAACGTATGGCGACCTCCCTGGAAATGGTCGTGTCCCAGGATCGACCCGCCGACGATGGGAAGGTCGGCGTTGCTGCCGATGAAGTAGTCCGGGAACAGGTCGACGAAGTCGAGCAGGCACGCAAACGCAGTCCGGTCGACGTGCATCGGCCGATGTTCCCAGCTCATCGCGATGCAATGCTCGTTGTAGTAGGCATAGGGGCTATACCACATGCCCCACGTCTCCCCGCCTATGGGAATCGTGCGCGCGTAACCGCAGGCAATGTCGGCTTCGGTCACGCACAACGGGCACGGCCGTGCGACGCCGGTTGCCGGGTCGATGTAATCGCTCGCGCCCGGCGCCTTGCTCGCCGCCTCGGCGATGGCGCGCGGGTCCTTTTCGGGCTTCGACAGGTTGATGGTGATCTGGAGCTCGCCCCAATCGGTGTCGGTCGTCCAGGCGATGTTGCGCGCGATGTCGTCCACTTTCACGTAGTTTCTCTCGCAACTGTCGCGATAGAACCCGTCGGTATCGAAATAACTGTTCGTCAACTCTGATTCCCGCTTCCACTTCCGTAAAACCGTTAACGTAGCTGGGACTCGACGCGAACGCCGGCCCCGGAGAGCCCATGGCGCCTGCAGGCGCCCTCGCCGAGCTGCCGGTCGACCGCGCGCGCGAAGCCCTCGCAATCGTCTATGGGCACGAACGCCTGCACCGTCCCGCCGAAACCGCCGCCGTGGATACGGCATGCGCCCCGCGGGCCGACGGCGCGATCGACCAACGCGAGGGCGACCATTGCAGGCTGAGAGCTCCTGTCGGCCGTCGACACGTTTTGGAGGTATTGGGCGGAAGACGCGCCCGATCTCCGCGTGGCCTGGATAAACGCCTCCACGTCACCCTGCCTGAGCGCCTCCTCGCGCGCGGCGACGAGTTCCATTTCATGATAGTAATGAAGCCCGCGCAAGGCGGGCACGTCGCCGAGCGCACGGCGCACGTCGCCGAACCTCTCGTAGAACGCGCTTTCGGGGACTTCCGAAAGCCTGCTTGCGCCCAGGAATCGGGCGACGTCGAACATGTCGCGCGCGACCCGGGCGTATTCGTCGGTGTACCTGCTATGGTCGCAACGGGTGTCGACGAGGCAGAGCGCGTATCCGTGCCCTTCGAAATCGAACGAGAGGGGCGACGCCCCGGGAGCGTGCGAGGCGTCCGAGAAGTCGAGCACCGTGATGCCGCCGCAGGCAATGGCCATCTGGTCGAGCATGCCGCACGGTTTTCCGAAGTAGTCGCGCTCGATTTGCACGGCCATCGTGGCGAGCTCCGCAGGCGCAAAGGACCGCCCTTCGCCGAACAGGGCGCATGCGGCACTCAGCAGCGCCAATTCGAACGCCGCCGACGAGGACAGGCCGCCTCCCGAGGGAATAGTGCTCGTGACGGCCGCGTCGAACCCGCCCACATCGACGCCCGCGCCGATGAGGCGGCCGACGACGCCGCGCACGAACGCCGCCGTCGTTCCCCGCTCGGACGCTCGCGCATCGAGGGCCGATGCGTCGATGTCGACGGGCGCGAAACCGGCGCTCTCGAGCCGCACCCGCCCGCAACCGTTCGGGCGCGCCTCGACGGCTATCCCGCAGTCGAGCGTCGCGGCGATTGCTCGCCCGCCTTGGTGGTCGGTATGGTTTCCGGCGAGTTCCGTGCGCCCGGGGGCGAACGCGCGGACCACCCTACCCATTGCGGAACCTGCCCAAGAACAAATCGAGCGCCTTGGCGAACCGGGCGCGTGCGAACTCGGACCATGAGCCCATATCGTCCGAGGTCAAAAACACGCTGCCCAGATCCGCGTCGGCGAACAGGAGCTCGTCGCGCTGCCCCTGCGTAAGCTTGACGTCGTCTCTCAGGAAGAACACGTCGGGATCGCAGCCGAACGCCCTCCCGTCAAGGGGGGCGCGGCCGTACGTGTTGGCAAGGCTGTTCCTCGTGCTGACCCGCTCCCGATGGAGCAGCCGCATATGGGGCTTATCGTCCCAGTCGAGGCCGACATCGCAGCCGATGCGGCAGTAATCCGCCCGCCCGAACACGCTCGCCAACGGCACGCCGCATGCAAGGAGCAGGCAATCCTCGCCCATTCCCCGTCGCAGCAGGTCGATTGCGTCGGCCATGAGCTCGCCGCGGTTCATCCCGTCGCGCTCGACGAGACATGCCGCATAGAGGAAATCGAGCTTGAGCAGCTTGAATCCCCACTCGCGCGTCATGATCTGGAGCACTTCGAGCACGTAGCTCCTCACTTCGGGATTGCGGGTGTCGAGCGCCAGGCCGCCACTCCACTGGCAACCGGTCCGCACCAGGGCACCCGTCTCGTCGCGCAAGATCCAACCGGGATGCTCGGCGGCGAGCCGGGAATCCTTTTCGCAGACGAACGGAGCCGCCCACAGTCCCGCAACGACGCCTTCCCCTTCGATTGCGCGGGCAAGCGGCGCGAGGCCCCGCGGGAACTTCCGCTCGTCGACGTCGAGCCAGTCGCCCACCTTGCAGTAACCGTCGTCGATCTGGAAAAGCCTGAGCGCGCCGGTCGTGTCGAAACCGTCGAGTTGCGCGACGAGCCCGCGGTAGTCGGCCTTCAGCTTCTCCTCGCTTATGTCGCCGTAATGACGGTACCAGCTCGTATAGCCGACAAGGGGGCTTGCGGGGCGCGCCTCGATGCCCGATAGCTCGAACCAGCGGTCGTAGGCGCCTTCCACGGTTCCACGCGTCACCGCATAGCTGCCGAGAACCACCCTTCTTCCCGCGGGAATGCGACGGCGCGGGCATTCCGTCTCGAGCTTGACGAGCCCTGCACGCGCGTCGATCCGGATCGTGGTGAAGCCGTGGCTTTCATCGAGCGAGCCGACGAGCACGAGGCCGTCCCCCCTGCGAAACGTCGCATAGGTGAAACCGTGCATACAGCCCGGCGTCCGGTCGTAATCCGTGAACCTGTAGTCTCCCCCGCCGTCGAGCGCGTATGCGTCGACGATGCGGGACGGGACGTTCTTCAAGCCGCGCATCCGCGACCAAGCCGGACGCTCGACGGCGTCGGTCCAGGATTGGTACCCGTTCAAGAGCACGAGCTCGTCGGTCGCAAACGCATGCCTGAGCACGACCGTCAACGTCTCGACGGTAACGTCGGCATGGGCGACGAGCGCCACGTCGAGCACCTCCCCGTCGAAGGAGGCCTCGATGCTCGCGTGCTCGCCCGGCACATCCCTCATGCCCTCGCACGAGACGGTGACCCTCTCGTCGAGCTCGCCCGCGCGCAGCTCGACCGTGTAGCCGACCGGCTTCATGGACGCACGCGCCCCGTAGGGCATGCTCGCAACGTCCGACATCCTACAGCGCCCCTTTCGAATCGAAGACTGAACCCAATCGCGAATCCACATACGCAGTCAGCCCGGCGCAGACGCCGGGCCGCCCACGTTATCGACCCCGCATCAGACCTGCGAAGAGGAGAACGCCTCTTCCTCCGCCGAGATGCGCGAAAGCACGGCCTTCTCGTGATAGCGCGCGAACACGAGCGCGCCCAACAGGCAGAACACGCATGCCACCACGGCGGTGATGCGGTATTTCATGTCGCCGATGTCCATGGCGATGATGCCGGTGAACACGAGCATCGACACGGCCTGGCCCATCTTCATCGCGAACGTGCGCGCGGCGTAGAACATGCCCTGGCGCGCCTCGCCCGTGTCGAGCGCGTCGACGTCGGCGATGTCGGCCACGACGGCCTGCGGCAGGACGCCCAAGATGGCCAGCGGAATCGAAGCCAAGATGGCGATGAGGATGCCCCACGCCTCGAGCGGCACGCCGAGCAGGCCCGAAAGCGCCGTGATGCCGAACGTCGCCGCGAAGAACGAGAACGCGAACACGATGAGCTTCTTCTTGCCCAGGCGCTTGGCCAGGAAGTTCACGGGAATGTAGAGGACGAACGCCACGACCATCAT
>CAMOUE010000137.1 GCA_946626265.1 uncultured Eggerthellaceae bacterium
CTTACAAGCACAAGGTCGGGGGTTCAAATCCCTCCTCGACCACCATGAAACACCACAGGTCAACCATTTCAATTGGTTGACCTGCTTTTTTATAGAAGCGCATGGGATATGTGACAACGTCGACAAGCCCGGCACGTGACGCAGAGCGCTCGAGAACGAAGACACCTACCACAGCTTTCTTACATTTATGGAGGAACCGAGGAGCTCTTTCCAGGGTGAAAGATTCCGTTTGGCTCGTTCGTGTTGTCTACAGGAGCACGAAGGCGGTCCAACGGCACCGTGAAACACACCACGACCGCCTCCCTCCACGACGGCATCGGGCCACGCGCGCACCCGGCAGCCGCCAACGCATCAATCAACGCACACGAATAGGAGCAAACTATGGCCAGCAACATCCAGCAGGTCATCGACTCCACCCGTGACATGATTCGTCAGTACGGCGCATCGGCACTTGAGTCTGCCGACTTCTCCGACGCCGCCTTCTCGGCCGAGGCAGGAGAATACGTCACGAAGGCGAACGACGACCGCCTCGCAAGCTTCGCCTCCGACGAGCTGCCCGCGCAAGCCGCGCCCTCCGGCGACGCCCAAAAAGCCCCCGACAACACGGCGGGCGACACCGCTCCCGCGAACGACAAGAACACAGGAAACGACAAGGTCAGCGATTCCACAATCGACAAGATAGTCCAGTTCGTCATGGGTGTTTTCAACATGAAGGCCTAGTGTTCGCGACGTAACCGGACGCTTTCAGGAAGGTTTCAGCCGCCAGCCGTAAAGTGACAATGCGCAAAGGGCGCAGGCAAACCTTCCACGGACAGGCGGAACTTGAGGAACAGCACCGACATAACGCAGGCAATCGAACTTCACTCGGACACCGTCCTGCGCGTATGCACGCTCTATTTCCACGGGCGCCCCGAACGCGAGGACGCCTTCCAGGAAACGTTTCTCAAGTACGCCGAGTCCAACACCGCCTTCACCGACGACGAGCATCGCAAGGCATGGCTCATCCGCGTCGCGGCGAACACATGCAAGGACATGCTGAAGAGAGCCGACGCGAAGACGGCGCTCGTTGACGAAATCGACGAGGCCGCGCGGCCCCAATGGGCAGGCGGGGACAATGCGGACCAGACGGAAGCGCTGGTAAACGCGCTTGGGCAATTGGACGACAAGTACCGCATCGTCCTGTACTTGAAATACTACGAAGGATACACGGCCGCGGAAATCGCCGGAATGCTCGCCGTTCCGGAAAACACCGTGTACACGAACATGGCAAGGGGCCGAGAGAAGCTGAAGGAGGTGCTCATCGATGGCACGGCAAAGCGACGAGACCAACGAAGCGCGTGACGACGGCTTCAGCTTGGACGACCACGACGCGCTCGTCAACCTGTTCGCATCGCTCGAGACGGTGAGGGCCTCTGACGAGCTGAAAGCCTCGACGCTGAAGGCGATCGCGGACCTCGACGGCGAACGCGCCGCCGAGGCAGCCGCCGGCTCCACGGATGCCGCATCCTCCGACTCCGAAGCCGAACCGGAAAGCCGCAAGAAACCGGCCGGGAAGCATGGATGGCGCTCGCGCTTCCAGGCTATGCGCGTCGCGGGGATCGCCGCCCTCCTCTCGGAAGACCCGCTCAACAACAAGTCGTACGATCAGGCCATCGACGAGGCGTTCGCGCTCCTCGAGGCCGACCATCCAGACGCATCCCTCGAAATCGCAGTCAGAGCCGACGACTCCAGCCAGAAAGACCAACTCGAACGCGATGCTGCCGAACGACTCGAACAGCACGGGCAGCACTGGGAAAACGGCTTCGACACGGCATCTTCCGTTGAGCAGCGCCAGGACGGCCAGGCAGACCCGTGCGTCGACGGGACGAACGCGGCCCAGGCACCCGACATGCAAGCGGAAGGAGCCGAATCGCCCCGGGCGTTCGCAGGCGAGGGCGCCAACGACCCGGTGGCAGACGCCGCGCCGGCGGCAGACGGACTCGCGGCAAGTGACGGCCCCGCGGCGGGAACGCCTGCGGCGAACGCCGCGCCGGCGGCAGACGGACTTCCCGACGGGGAAATCAGCTCTTCTCCGCAAGGTCCAGAAGCTCCTGGCGGCTATGGACCCCGCACTTAGAGTATATGCGGCGTAGGTGCGTGTCGACGGTGCTCTTCGAAATGACGAGCTCGCGGGCGATGCGCTCCGAGGTGCGGCCGCGCAGGGCGAACGCCAAGATCTCCGACTCGCGCTTCGTCAGGCCGAACGCATCGGTAATCCGCTGGCACCTCGCCTCGAAGTCGTCGCTCTTCGTGACGATCTGCGACAGCTCGTCGAAATCGCGCTCCGTGAAGAGGAACACGTACGAGGCCAGCGCGAGCGCGCCCGCGACGCCCACGACCGCATAGCCGGCAAACGCCCCGATGACATTGCTCGCCACGACCCCGACCAGCTCGCCAGTGAAAAGCGCCGCGAACCCCGCGGCGAACGAGACCGCCGCATCTTGCGCCGTGATCTTGGCGAGCACGAGGAACAGCGAGACGAGCACGGTCTCAAGCCCCAGGTAGCCGGCGAGCACGACGGACTCGCCGGGCATGTACGACCCCTCGAGCACGGGCCATGTCGCAAGCAGCGTTCCCGAGACCATGACGAACACCGCCAGCCGATAGGACTTGTTCAGCGCGGCGCCGCGACCGAACCCGTCGGAAAGCAAGAGCGAGAGCCCGCCGATGAGAAACGCGCCGTAGAGCACCATGCTGATCGGGTAGTACGGAATCGCCGAGGCGGCATCGGGCGACCCCGACGCCTCCACCAAGCCCGCACCCAGCCCGAAGAACAACGTCCCCGTCAGGATTTTCGCCGAGAGCGTGCGGCCCTCGTCGCTTTCCGCCTCGACCTCCGCCGGCTGGCGCTCGTCATCTTGTCGGTCCGGGACCTCGATGTTTACGACGCTGGCAAGCGGCAAGAGCCTCGTCGCCAGCAAGACGGGGCTATCTGCGGGGACAAACGAGAACAACAGGCACAGAAACGCACCGACGAGCGAGCCGAGGAACACCTCGGGCACCGACGTGGCCGTGGGCACGCGCCCGAACGTGCGACCCCAAGCCGCAAGCAGAAACGCACAGGGAACGCCGAACAGCACGCCTTGGACGAGCGACGCCGTGATCTGGGCAAACCCGTTCCCGACAAGAAGCGGTGCGAAAGACCCCGCTGCCATGACCACCGCATACATATATAGAAGCGGCCTCGAGAACGCAACGTCCCGCGCGTTTTGCGTAAGCGCACGCGTGACGCCGAACCCCACCACCATCGAGAGCAGCACGAAAACGAGGTCGATGCGCTCGAACGCGAACGCATCGACCTCGATGGCGCATCGTGCGCCCATGTAGACGAGAGAGAACGTGAAAGCCTGGTTGCAAGCGAAGCCGATGATGCGGCGCGCCGACAATTCTCGCTGCACCATCGTTCACCTCCGCCAGCTGCGACGAACCGTCCTCCGTCCATTTAAGCACAGCTCGGCGGGCGGCGCGGAGAGAACGGCCGCCCGCGTTTGATGTCGGCGATTATCGGCTTTACGCCTTCTTCTTGACGACCTTCTTCACCACGCGCTTCTGCGGCTCGCCCGCCATTGCGGCGGCAGCGTCTTCGGCCGCTTCGGACACGATGTTCTCGGCTTCCTCGACGATGTCTTCCGCCGTCATCGTGACTTCGCCCTCGAGCTCGGGCACGATCGCCGGCTCCTCGGAGCTTGCCGCGGCATCGGCTTTTTCAGCCGCGTCGGCGGCCTCGGCGGCGTCCTCGTCCTGTTTCTTCTTCTTGCCCTCGTTCATGCCCGCGCGCAGGTTGCTCACGGTCTTGCCGAACGCGTTGCCGAGCTTCGGGAGGTTCTTGGGCCCGAAGATCAGCAGGATGACGACCAAGATGATGACGAGCTCGAGGCCGCCCATGCCGAAGAATTTCATGCATCCTCCTATTCCGCCGCCTTCCGCCGGCGGCACGGTTTCGAACGGCGCCCATGATGCGCCATGACGCCGCGCCGCGCATCGCGGAAAACTATGGAAATTTGCGATTCTGTCCGTCACGCAAATTGAGTATCTTTTTGTTTTGCCTGTTCAACCTACTTTGCCACGATGTTGACCAAACGGCCCTTCACGACGATGACCTTCTTCACGTCGAGGCCCTCGAGCGCGCGGGACACCGCTGCGAGCGCCTTCTCCTTGATGGAGTCCTCGGCTTCCTCGGTACCGACCGAGACCTTCGACTTCACCTTGCCGTTGACCTGCACGGCCAACTCGACCTCATCGGACTTCGCCTGCTCGGGGTCGAACTCGGGCCAGGGCTGCTCGTGGACGGAGTCCTCGTGGCCGAGCACCTCGTGCCACAGCTCCTCGGCCCAGTGCGGGGCGATCGGCGCCATCATCTTCACGAGCGCCTCCGCCACATCGCATGCGATCGGGAAGCCCTTCTCGCAGTTGACGCGATGCTCGGGCGAGCGCGGGCGCAGGAAGTCGGCCGCGGTGTTCGTCAGCTCCATGATGGCCGCGAGCGCGGTGTTGAAGTTGTTGCGCTCGATGTCGGCCGTCACCTTGCCGACGACGCGATGACGCTCGCGGTTGAGCGTCTTGGCGTTGTTCTGCTCGGTGGCCTCGGCGCTCGGGTCGTACAGCGTCTTCTCGTCGGCCTTGCCCACGAGGTCGCACACGACGCGCCACAGGCGGTTCAGGAACTTGTACATGCCCGCCAGGCCGTCCTCGCTCCACAGCTTCTCCTTGTCGGGCGGGCCCATGAACAGCATGGTCGCGCGCACGGCGTCGGCGCCGTAGCCCTCGATCATCTCCTCGGGCGACACGACGTTGCCCTTCGACTTGCTCATGACCTCGCCGTGCTCGTCGAGCACCATGCCCTGGCACAGCAGGTTCGTGAACGGCTCGTCGAAGTCGAGCAGCCCCAAGTCGCGCAGCACCTTCGTGAAGAAGCGGCTGTAGAGCAGGTGCAGGATGGCGTGCTCGATGCCGCCGATGTACTGGTCGACGGGCAGCCAGCGGTTCGCCTTCGCGGAGTCGAACGGGGCCGTATCGTTCTTCGGGTCGGTATAGCGCATGTAGTACCAGCTCGAGCACGTGAACGTGTCCATCGTGTCCGTCTCGCGGCGCGCCTCGCCGCCGCACTTCGGGCACGTGCACTTCGCGAAGCCCTCGTGCGTCGCGAGCGTCTCGCCCGCGGCCAGGTCGATGTCCTCGGGCAGGCGAACGGGCAGGTCCTCCTCGGGAACCGGCACGACGCCGCAGTCCGGGCAGTGGATTGCGGGGATGGGGTTGCCCCAGTAGCGCTGGCGCGAGATCAGCCAGTCGCGCAGGCGGAACTCGACCGCGCGATGGCCGCGACCCATGTCCTCGAGCTTCTTGACGACGGCGTCCTCGCCTTCTGAGTGCTTGCCGCCCACCATGCCGGTGAACTCGCCGGACTGCACGAGGATGCCCGTGGCCTCCATGGCCGCATCCCAGTCGACGGTCGTGACGACGCGTCCGCGCTCTTCCTTGAGCTGCGGGTACAGCGGGTCGTCCTCGCCCAGGATGATCGGGATGATAGGCAGGTCGTACTTGCGGGCGAACTCGAAGTCGCGCTGGTCGCCGCAGGGGACCGCCATGACGGCACCCGTGCCGTAGTCGGCGACTACGTAGTCGGCGACCCAGACGGGCACCTTCTCGCCGTTGACCGGGTTGATGACGTAGCGGCCCGTGAAGGCGCCGTGCTTCTCGTGGTCGCCCTGGGCGCGCTCGACGGCGCTGACCTTCGCGGCCGCCTCGACCAGGTCCATGACGGGTTTCTCGTACTCCGAACCGGCCACCAGGTCGGCCAGGCCCTTGTACTCGGGCGCCAGCACGAAGAACGAGCAGCCGAACAGCGTGTCGGCGCGCGTCGTGAACACGGTGATGATGTCGTCGTCGGTGGGTTCGGCCGGCGCGTTGCCGTCTTTGTCGCATA
>CAMOUE010000138.1 GCA_946626265.1 uncultured Eggerthellaceae bacterium
GGCGAGGTGGTGTTCCGCTCGGTCATGGACCGCGCGCTCGGCGACGAGCTCATCGACACGATGCTTGCCAACGACGACTGCGAAGCCCTGGTCACGGGCGCGCGCACGAGTTACATGCAGCCGAAGAACCCCGCCTTCATCCCGTTCATGCGCGAGACCGTGGGCTTCGACATCACCATCGTCGACGACCTGAAGGCAATCGACGAGCCGTACACGAAGATCTCGGCATACTACCCATCGCGCGTCGTGGACGAGGAGTTCTGGTACGCCCGCTTCGGCAGCCGCTGCTCAATTGCCACCGCCGGCTTCGGCTGGCTCGACGCCATGCCGCTGGGAACCAACAAGGCACAGGCGCTCGCCGCTGTGCTCGAGCAGCTCGGCGTTGCGCCCGAACACGCGATGGCCCTGGGCGATGCGCGCAACGACCTGGAGATGCTGCAGCTCGTAGGCCTGCCCATCGCCATGCAAGACGGCGACCCGCGCACCGTCGCAGCTGCCGTCCGCACCACCACGAGCGCCGAGAGCGAGTTGCGCGAACTGCTCGCCTGAACAGATGCCCGCCTGAACAGTGAGTTCGTAACCATGCGCTTCGCGGCACCGAGGCGAATTCGTTAGCTTCGCCCGCTGCTCTTACAATCGGGGAAGCACTCGATCTACTCGTCGGCAAGGCCCGCGGCGTCTCGGTAAAACGACATGGGGAATCCCTTCATCGCACATGTTGGCCCGCGCGCTCGGAAGGAAAGCACGCGGGCCGAAGAAAAGAGGGGGGGCGGGCGGCTAGGGTATGGCTTCTAGCCGCCCAAGGGATGAGGCCACCGGCCGACAGGCCCACGAACAGCATGAACGTGCAAATGTAGAGGCCCCAGGAGTTGGCGTTCGACATGCCGGTCACCGCCAGGCCGTTCATCAGCTGGAAGATCCAGCAGCCGACGCCGACGAGCGCCAGCACGGCGAACACGCCGAGCACCGGTTTGGAGAAAGTCTTGGAGTTCATCTAAAACACCTCCCTTTCTAGCTTACGTAGAAGACCTGAGGGCGCGTGCCCTTGTCTTCGAGCAGGATGCGGACGTTGCCCTCGCGCTTCAGGCGCGAGATTTCGGACGTCGGGTCGTCCAGGTCGCCGAACACGCGGGCGCGCGTCGGGCAGCACGCGACGCACATGGGCTTGTCGCCGTCATCGATGATGGGATTCGAACCCACGACCCCCACGTTGCGAAAAGTTGAAGGGCGGTAAAACGGGGTTTCAGCGCTTTCCCTAGTTTTCCCAACTTGTGTGTGACCTGTGGTTTTTCGGTTCTGGCCTCTCTGCCGAATCAGGGATTCCAGGCCTTCCAACGTCGCGTTGTTGGTCATTTGTTGGTCAAATGTTGGTCAAGAATCGACCTTCGAATGGCTGTGGAAAACTTCGTGGGAGGTGCTGAAATGAGGTACACGAGCCGTGGGCTGCGCAGGCGCCGGGACACCGACAAATGGAAGGTGATCCTCTCCCATAAAGACCCCGTGACGGGCAAAGCCGTGACAACCTACCACACGATAGAAGCGGACAGCCGGCCGTACAACCCAACCAAGCTCGGCAAGGAGTTCTCGGCGTTCTGCAAGATGAACGGGTTCGACTGCACCTTCCACGATCTGCGGCACACATTCGCGACGATGATGATAGGCCAGGGAACCGACATCCGCACCGTCGCCGACTGGCTCGGCCACGAGAAGCCGAGCGTTACGCTCGACATCTATGCCGATGTGGCGCCCGAGGCGAAGCGCGACTCGCTCGTGAAGATGAAAGCGTGCTTCGACTTGGACATGGACGGGATATTCGGCGAGCCAGAGGCCGACCCTTATGCGTTGCCTGCGTCCGGCGTGCGAGGCCTCACGTTTACTGTCGAGCAGCTGGAGCTCATGCTCGCCGAGGCCAGGAGGCGCGAGAAGGTTGCTGCGCGGTTGTAGGCTGTAACAAAGCTGCGGTCCCGATAAGAGTGTGGTATAATTTCGTTAAACGAAATAGGAGTATGCATATAGCAGTGATAGTCGCCGAGCATGCGCTCAAACATGGGCTGACGGAAAGCGAGATTCTTCACGCTTGGGAGAATTACGTGAGAATGCAGCAAAGGCCCGCCCCAGATGAGGAGTACGTCGCTGCAGTAGGTTGCACGAGGTCGGGTGACATGGTTCAAATGGTGGCGGTCATCGTGGAAGAAGGGTACCTCATAATCCACGCCATGACTCCGCCGACGACTAAGGTGCTCAGAGAGCTTGGGATGGCGAGGTGAGCAACATGGCGATAACAGCAAAGGAAATCGAAAAGAAGTACGGCATCAGCGTTTCGAGGCTCGACGAGATCGAAGAGAGGGCCGCCAGGGGGGAGTTGCCCGGCGAGCCTGGTCCGGTGTCGGCAGGCCGTCCCCTCAAGTTTGGCACTGCCCTCAAGATGGTGGGCTACAAGGAGGTTCCCGAAATCGTCGAGGCGATCGACCGCCGCGCCGGATCGCTCGGGATGACGCGCTCGGACTACCTCCGCGACCTCGTGCGCAAGGACCTGGCACGCGCGTAGCGGGCACCGTGGCGCCGGTGGGGCTTGAGGGCCTCCCCAGCATCGTCCAAAGACGGCTGGTGGTAAACCATTGCCTGGTGTGCTCGACTCGCCGATTTCCCTC
Source organism: uncultured Eggerthellaceae bacterium (assembly GCA_946626265.1). GTDB lineage: Bacteria > Actinomycetota > Coriobacteriia > Coriobacteriales > Eggerthellaceae > UBA9715. The sequence continues at coordinate 2,652 of CAMOUE010000138.1, forward strand.
TAGCGGCCTTGAGAGACGATCTCTCAAGGCGGAGGTCGCCGGTTCGAATCCGGTCGGAGCTACCAGAAACCCCAGGTCAACGGCTTGAAGCTCTGGCCTTTTTCTTTGGAAACAGCCTATTTTGGGCTCCGTTGGCTAAACGTTGGCTAAGGAATCAGGGCGTCGGTGAATGGTTTACGGGCTTTGGCGAGTGGATTCGGGGTTTTAAGAGAATTGGTCGTCTCGTACTTGCTCGGAACCAGCTTCGATGCAGTGACAAATGCGACGTTTGTGATGGATGTGACGAGGTATCGGCACCTCCGCCACGCTTGCAATGCGGTTGCTTCATGACGCCGCCGCGTTGCTCAATCGTTGATGCGATGGGGTGGGTGGCCATAGGGCCGTTTGCTATCATGAAAGCCGACCGTTTCGGACGGGCTCCGATGGCGAATAGGGACCCGTTCTTCTTCATATAGGCAGGTCGATGGGCGAGGTTTCAGACGAGAGGCTTTTCGAGAGGCTGGTCGCGAGCGACCAGGAAGCCTTGCGTCCCCTGATGGAGCGTTACGGCGACGTGCTCACCCTCTACGTTAACGGCTACGTGCACGACATCGACGCCGCTGAAGACCTGATGCTCGAAGCGTTCTCGCGCTTGCTGGTGAAGCGCCCCCGGCTGCGCGAGGGCGGGTTCAAGCCCTACCTGTTCAAGACGGCCCGCAATCTGGCATTGCGGCACCTGCGGCTGCGGGCGAGGTTCATGAGCGTGGAAGACCTGGACGGGGAGCCGGCCGGCGGCGATCGTGTCGAGGACAGCATCCTGCACGACGAGCGGACGCGGGTGCTCTACCGTTGCCTGGCAAAGATTGCGCCCGACTACCGCGAGGCGCTTTACCTGGTCTATATTGAGAACATGAGCTACGACGAGGCGGGCGCTATCATGCGCAAGGCGCGCAAGCAGGTCGACAACCTGGTCCAGCGCGGCAAGAAGGCGATGCGGCCGCTGCTCGCCGAGGAGGGCATATCGTATGAGATCGACCGATGAGCGAATGGATGCCGTGCTCGGGCGCGTCCGAGCGCAAGAAGCAGCTGCCCGCCGCAGGCGGCAGCGCGCGGTGACTCTCGGCGGCGGTGCTCTGAGCGTCGTCGTGGTGGTCGCCGTGGGGTTCGGCATCTCCACGGTCATGGGCGATTCCGCTGGCGCTTCGCCTACGGCGGCACAGCTCGGTCTCATGGGAAGCGTGTTTTCCGGAAGCCCCGCCCTGGGCTACATCTTGGTCGGCCTGCTGGGGATTGCGCTCGGCGCCGCTGTGGCCGCCGCGGCGTGCCGGCTGGGGCATGGCAAAGGGGGAATTAGTGTCCTGACTTCATTCGAAACGGCAAGTTCCTCCGCAAAACCTCAGGTCGCAAAAATCGCTTCGGAAAGTTCGGACACTAACTCCCGTTCAGCCCCCGACGAAGAGGGGCGTATCCCGTGATCTACAGCTCGTCGGAAGTCATCCAGCTGCTGGTGCTGGGCGCCTGCTTCGCGCTGGCGCTCGTCCGCGCGCTGCGCATCCGCACCGCGGCGTGGACCGAGGTCGCATGCTTCTTCGCGTGCATGTTCCTGGGCAATGTCTACTGGTACGGGTACCTCGCCGTCTTCGGCGATACGCCCGGCGTTTCCTACATCTCCGAGCTGAGCTGGATCGCCGGGGACGTCTTCTTGCTGATGCTGCTGGCCGAATGCGACCAGGTCCGCGGGCTCATCGCGCCCGTTCGCGCCGCTTGGATCCCCGTGGCCGTGTGCGCGGTTTGCTGCGCGTACTACATCTACGCGAATGGCCACCCGCTTTTGAACCTCGCCGACAACGGGCTCGTGGCGGCGTTGGGGTTCTTCGCCGTGCGGGGACTCGCCGCGCGACCCGACGACGGCCCCGGGACGCCGGGAAGGAGCTTCGCGTTCAACCGCTTCCTGCACGGCGCCGTCCTGGCGTTCGTCGTCGTGGAGCAGGTGCTCTGGCTGTCGTCGCTGCTCGACCCGACCGCAGACTTCGCGGTCTACGGCATCGCCAATTACGCGCTGACGCTATCATACGCGGCGATCCTCGCGGCCGCATGGAGGTCCCGCGAGCTGTGATGTACATCGAAAACATATTCGTGCTGATCGCAGCCCCTCTCCTCGCCTGCCTGTTCTGCGTGCGCGGCCACCCGCGCGCCATCGTGACCTCGCTGCTCGTGGGCATGGTCGTCTGCCTGCTGTCCGCGTACGTGAGCTCGTTCATCGCGCAAGCGACCTGCCTCGACTCGGTGCAAGCAGCGGTGCAGGTTGCCCCGATGGTCGAGGAGACGCTGAAGCTGCTGCCGCTGCTGTTCTTCCTGTTGGCGGCCGAGCCCAAAGTCGAAAACGTCGGGTTGGCATTCGTGTTCGTCGCGGTCGGTTTCGCGACGATGGAAAGCGCCTTTTACCTGGCAGACGCCGGCCTAACCGACCCCGCAACGCTCGCCTTGCGGGGACTCAGCACGGCGATGATGCACCTCGTGTGCGGCGTCGTCATGGGCTACGGCCTGACGCGCGCCTGGGAGCATCCGTGGATGCGCGCGGCCGGCACGTTCGGCCTGCTGTGCCTGGTGATGTGCTACCACGGCCTGTTCAACCTGCTCGTGGCAGCCGGCGACCTGGCCGGCATCGCCGCGATCGTCATGCCAGTCGCCTCACTCGCCGTCATCATCCTGGTCCAGCGCCGCAGCTCCTCCAGGACGTAGGCGCGGGCCGAACCGCTTCCCCGAGGGACTTGCGGTCATTTCCAACTTTTTCCGAAAACAGGTGAGGACTTTCGCGCGCTTCCGCATCTAAGGATGCGAGAAGTGCAATTCGGGCGAAAGGAAAGGCCGTGCGCGATGTCGACGAGCGGGTCGCGGCCGTGCAAGGGCGCGTCAGGCGGATGAAGCGCAAGCGCGATCGGGCCACGGTCAGCGCCCTCGGCGCTTGCACGGTGCTCGTCCTCGCGTGCGCGGTGGGTATGCCTCTTGTGGACGGGCGGTTCGACGCCGCATCTGGCGGCGCAACGCTTTTCGGCGCCTCGTCCCTGTTTGGTCCGAGCGTGGGCGGCTACGTGCTCGTGGCCATCGTCACCGCCGTGGTGGTCGCGCTGGTCACCGTGCTGTGCGTCACGCGCCGACGTTCTGGCAGGGAAAAGAGCGACGCCTCCGAAACAATGGCAGATACCATCGGCGCACGTCCCGAGGGCGTGACTATTCGCCCACTTGTCGATGGCGAGAAGCCCTCATGAGAAACGTTGACCTCGAATCGCTGTACCGTGCCAATTTCCA